>NZ_JBDYKJ010000058.1:0-32123 GCF_040012395.1 Nocardioides sp. 31GB23
GAGACGGGCTGGGAGACGGGCTCGGGCTCGGGCTCGGGGTCGGGCTGGGCGCCGGGCTGGGGCTGCTGGTCGTCAGCGGCTCGGTGCCGGTGCGCACGGGCTGGGTG
Organism: Nocardioides sp. 31GB23; assembly: GCF_040012395.1. Classification (NCBI taxonomy): domain Bacteria; kingdom Bacillati; phylum Actinomycetota; class Actinomycetes; order Propionibacteriales; family Nocardioidaceae; genus Nocardioides; species Nocardioides sp. 31GB23. Next base: position 108 of record NZ_JBDYKJ010000058.1, read on the forward strand.
ACCACGGAGACCAGCGCCGGCACGTCGACGGTGGCCGAGCCGGCGCCGGTGGTGCGGACCACCCGGTCCCGGGTCAGCGACGTCCAGGACGCGATGTAGTCGCCCAGCACGCCGTGCCCCGGCACCGGCAGCGTGTCGAGGTCGAGCCCGGCGAGCGGGTCGGTCGTGGCGTCGGGCCGCACCGTGGCGACGGTCGTGTACGGATCGGGGCTGGCGCCGGTCCAGCGGCGTACGACGGCCTCGTAGTCGACCGCGGTCGTGGCCGTGTGCGCGCCGCCGCTGACCGTGCACCGGGCGGCGGCGCGCACCAGCCGGACCTGGAGCACGCCCTCGGGCGCGAAGGTGGTCGGCAGCACGGCCAGGGCCGAAGCGCGCGCGGCGCCGCAGGCGTCGACCTGCAGGGCGGCGCTGCTGGGCACCCGGTCGGCGGTGCGCAGCCAGCCGCCGGCGACCACGCGCACGCTCTCACCGGTCTCCGCGACCTGGCAGGAGCTGGAGATCCCCGACTTGACCGGCGTGGCGCCGTCGGCCAGGCGCACGAGCGGGCCGGCGAGGGAGAGCCGCTCGCGGTAGTCGGCGTCGGCGCCCCCGGCCAGGGACACCCCGCCCGACGACAGGTCGGTCACGGTGGCGGTGGCCGGCGCGGCCGGGTCGGCGACGACGGGCAGGCCGTTGCTGGCGCGCACCGCGAAGGCGGTGGTGCGGGTGCCGCCCCAGCAGACCAGCTGGCAGCCGCTGGCGTCGAGCTGTCCGGCCAGCGAGCCCGTCGAGACCACCGACTGGTCACCGGGGGCGGCCCCGGAGGCGGAGGCCCCCCGGGCCTGGGCGCCGGTGCCGAGGCCGGTCAGGGTCGAGCCGAGGACGGCGTCGGTGCGGCTGGTGGCGGTGACCGAGCCGGACAGGTCGACCAGCCCGGCCGAGAGGGTCACCGGCACGGCGACCGGGTCGGCGAGGGCGGGGTCGGTGGCCGCCACGTTGGTGCCGAGCTGCAGGGCCGCGACCTGCACGGAGGCCTCCACGCGGGGGGTGGCCAGGCTCTGCCGGGTCAGCTGGCTGCTTGTGCTGACCGGCTCGCGGTCGCCGGCCAGCGAGGAGAAGACGGTCACGGTCACCCCGACCTGGGAGGCGGGCGGGGAGTCCCTGCCGCTGCGCTGGGAGTCCCAGTCGGCGGGAGGGGTGACGACCTGGGGCGGGGAGGCGTCGGAGAGCAGCTGGGTGGCGGTGACGGTGACGAACCCGGCGCCGTCGCCGCTGCCGACCTGCACCTGCCGGAAGAACGGGCCGGTGGCCGGCTCCCACGAGCACCGGGTGGCGGCGCCGGTGACGTAGCCGGTCCAGCCGGTCGTGGGCACGGTCCGGTCGCCGCTGGGGCCGCAGACGACCGTCGTGGTGGGCGCGTCGAGGTCCTCGTAGTAGCGGTCGAGCAGGTCGACGTACTCGCTGCCGACGTCGTAGGCGACGTGGAAGGGCAGGTTGCGCAGGCGCTCCATCTGCGCCTGCGCGAGGTTGCGGGCCTGGGTGGTGCGCTGGGCGACGGCGTCGGCCTTGATGCCGACCAGCAGCGCCGGCAGCACGAAGGTGATCAGCAGCACCAGGATGCCCACCGAGACCACGACCTCGACGAGGCTGAAGCCCCCGTCGTGGGCCTGGTCGTGGGCCTGCGCGCGCGTCTCCTCAGCGGGTCGTGACACGGCCGGTCAGCCCCTCCACCGCGATGGTGACGACGCGGTCGCTGCCGTCGCGGGCGATCCGCACCCGCCCCGGGGTGGCGGTGCCGCGCGCCGAGAAGGTGACGCCGGCGGTGCTGCCACCGGTGGTCGGCGAGAACGCCACGTCGACGAGGTCGAGCCGCCCGTCACCCAGGCCGACCGGCCCGGTGAGCGCGGCACCGCCGCTGCCGCACGCGCCCTCGTACGTCGTCCAGGTGTCGGCCGCCGCGTCGAACTGCACGCAGGTCGCCCACCCGTCGCTGACCGCCTGCTGCTGGGCCTGGCGCAGCGTGCCCTCGAGCGTGGAGGCCGCGCCGTCCTGCGCGGAGGCGCGCGCCCAGGCCGTCCAGCCGACCACCGCGAAGGCCATCAGGGCGCCCATCATCGCGATCACCACCACGAGCTCGACCATGGTGACGCCGTCGTCGGGGCGTGCGGGCACGACTGGGCTCCTCGGTCGCGGGGGGGGGATGTCGACACGGTGGGTCTCGGCGCCCGGGCCCGGCACCTTGAGGGCTGGACAGGTGGTCTAGACCGGGCTCAAGGCGGGCCTCCCCGACCCCGACACCCCGGGTGCACACGGCGCTATCCCCCTCTCGGCACGGCGCCACTCCATCCCTCCCAAGGAGATCCCCCCATGCTGAAGCTGCCTGTCCGCCCCGCGGACTCCGAGGAGCGCAAGGACCAGGGCTTCACCCTGATCGAGCTCCTCGTCGTCGTCCTGATCATCGGCGTGCTCGCCGCCATCGCGATCCCGGTGTTCCTGAACCAGCGGGAGAAGGCCGCCGACGCTGCGACGAAGTCGGACCTGAAGAACGCTGCTACCTTGATGGAGACCTATTTCGTCGACTCTCAGTCCTATGGCGACGAAGGAGGGTCTGCTCCGGCGGCTGAGGGGGGGAACGTGCCTCCTCAGCTTGCAGACCTCAAGTCCAGCGATGGCGTGACGGTAACCATCACGGACACGACCGTGACGGATGCCACCGCTGCTACCGAGGCCGGGTTCTGCCTCACTGGTGTCAACGACAACAGTGACGAGACTTTCTACTACGCCTCCAACGAGGGCGGCTTCACCGACGCCTGCGCCTGATCGACACGTCGAGCGCGCCGTCCCCTCGGGGGCGGCGCGCCGTCGTCGTTCCCGCTCGGGTAGACAAGTCCCGTGACCGAGCAGCCGCAGGACACCCCCGAGGACGACCCCGTCTGGGCGGCCTGGCGCGGCGAGGGTGACCTCGAGGCGCGCAACGAGCTGCTGCTGCGCTACTCGCCCCTGGTCAAGTACGTCGCCGGCCGGGTCCGCACCGGCCTGCCGCGCAGCGTCGAGCACGCCGACGTCGTCTCCGAGGGGATGATCGGGCTGATCGACGCGCTGGAGAAGTTCGAGCCCGAGCGGGGGCTGGCCTTCCCGACGTACGCCGTGCCGCGCATCCGCGGCGCCATCTTCGACTCGGTGCGCGCCGCCGACTGGGTGCCCCGCTCGGTGCGCACCCGCGCCCGCGAGGTCGAGCAGGCCCGCACCGGCCTCCACGAGCGGCTCGGCCGCCCGGCCACCGACGGGGAGGTCGCCGCCGAGACCGGGCTGTCCGTCGGTGAGCTGCGCGCCGCGACCGAGCTGCGCTCCTGGGTGGGCTACGCCTCGACCGACGACCTCGCCGATCTCGAGCAGGCCGACGCCGGGCTCGAGGAGGCCTTCGACGACGACGGCACCCGCGAGCTGCTGATGCCCGCGGTGCACCGGCTGCCCGAGCGCGACCGGATCGTGGTGGCGCTCTACTTCTTCGAGGGCCTGACCCTCGCCGAGATCGGGCGGGTCCTCGGCGTGACCGAGTCGCGGGTCAGCCAGCTGCGCAGCCGCGCCACCAAGGCGCTGCGAGAGGCCCTCCAGGACCGATAGTCCCTGACCTTCCTCACCGCGACGCGCGGGGAAGCGGTGTGGAACGTCAGGGACTTTCCCGCGCCCGCGCGCTCAGGCCGGAGCCGGCGGGTGCTCGACCCGCCGCGGCTTGCGCCGCGCGACCGCGACGCCGACCAGCGCCAGCACGCCGCCGGCGTACGCCGCCACGGCCGGGGTCTCGCCGAGCAGCATCCAGCCGAGCACGATCGTGATCGGCGGCACCAGGTAGGTCGTCACGCTCAGGCTGCCGGCGTTCATGTGGGTCAGGGCGTAGGCGTAGGTGGTGAAGGCGATCGCGGTGGGGAAGATGCCCAGGTAGACCACCCACAGCACTGACGAGGCCGGCGCGACCCGCACCTCCTCGACCAGGGTGGGCAGGAACGGCAGGCAGACGACCGCCCCGACGGTGCAGGCCAGCCAGGTGACGTGCACGGCGGCCAGGCGCTTCATCAGCGGCTTCTGCAGGATCAGGCTGACGGCGTACACGACGGCGCTGAGCAGCACCAGGAAGACGCCGACCAGGTCGCGGCCCTGGCTCTGCGAGGTCGACAGCCCGATCAGCGCGACGCCGCCGAAGGCCAGCGCCAGGCCGATGCCGAGGTAGGCGGTGAACCGCTCGTCGAGGAAGACCGCGGCCAGCAGCGCCACCAGCACCGGCGAGAGCTGGATCAGCATCGCGGCGGTGCCGGCGTCGACGCGCTGCTCGCCCTCGTTGAGCGCGACGTTGTAGATGCCGAACCACAGCACCCCGATCGCGACCAGCGAGACCCACTCGCGCCGGGTCGGGCGGGGTACGCCGCGGGTCGCGGTGGCGACGACGCCCAGGCACAGCGCCCCGACGAGCAGGCGGCCCAGGCTGAGCGGACCGGCCGAGAAGTCGGCGCCGAGGTGACGGATCGCCACGAACGCCGACGCCCACAGCACCAGCGTCGTGGCCACCGCCGCCAGCGGCAGCCAGGACGCGGGGGAGGTGGGCGCGGGGAGGGCGGAGCGCGTGCTCTCGGGGCGGGTGGTTGTCACGACCGAAGCCTACGGTGACCCATGACGCCGGGTCGCGCGGGAATCGGTCGTCGTACGCCGCCGCCTCACAGGTCGAGCTTGTAGCCCAGCCCCCGCACCGTCACCAGGTACTTCGGCTCGCCCGGGTCGGGCTCGAGCTTGGCGCGCAGCCGCTTGACGTGCACGTCGAGGGTCTTGGTGTCGCCGACGTAGTCGGAGCCCCAGACCCGGTCGATGAGCTGTCCGCGGGTCAGCACCCGCCCGGGGTTGCGCAGGAACATCTCGAGCAGCTCGAACTCCTTGAGCGGCAGCCGCTGCTCGTTGCCGTCGACGGTCACCACGTGCCGCTCGACGTCCATCCGCACCGGACCTGCCTCGAGAGTGGCCGGGGCCGCGTCGGGCTCGGTGCCGCGGCGCAGCACCGCGCGGATGCGCGCGACCAGCTCGCGGGGGGAGTAGGGCTTGGTGACGTAGTCGTCGGCGCCGAGCTCGAGGCCCACCACCTTGTCGACCTCGTCGTCCTTCGCGCTGACCATGATGACCGGCACGCTGGAGGTCTGCCGGATGGTGCGGCACACCTCGGTGCCGGGGATGCCCGGCAGCATCAGGTCCAGCAGCACGATGTCGGCGCCGTTGCGGTCGAACTCGACCAGGGCGGCGTTGCCGTCGGCCGCGATCGCGACCTCGTAGCCCTCCTTGCGCAGCATGTAGGCGAGCGCGTCGCTGTAGCTCTCTTCGTCCTCGACGACCAGTACCCGTGTCACGGGCTGTCCTCCTGCTCTTTCCTCTCGGACCCGAAGTGCTGGGGCAGGGTCAGGGTGAACGTAGACCCCTGCCCCTCCGCCGACCAGACCCGGACCTCGCCGCCATGGGTGGCGGCGACGTGCTTGACGATGGACAGGCCGAGCCCGGTGCCGCCGGTGGAGCGGTGGCGCGCGGGGTCGACGCGGTAGAAGCGCTCGAAGATGCGGTCCAGCTCGTCGGCGGGGATGCCGATGCCCTGGTCGACCACCGAGACGTCGACCGACCCGTCGTCGATGCGGGTGGTGACCAGCACCGTCGAGTCGGGGTCGGAGTAGGAGACGGCGTTGGAGACCAGGTTGGAGACCGCGGCGGTCACCTGCTTCTCGTTGCCGAAGACCTGCACGTCGCCGGTGCCGCCGATCGCGACCTGGATGCGCTTGGCGGCGGCATCGATGGCCGAGGCGTCCACCGCCGAGCGGATCACGTCGTCGAGGTGCACCGCGACCGGCGCGTCGAGCGGGTCGTCGGCCTGCAGGCGCGAGAGCTCGATGATCTGCTGCACCAGCTTGGAGAGCCGGTCGCTCTCGGTGCCCATCCGCGCCGCGAACCGCTTGACCGCCTCGGGGTCGTCGGCGGCGTCGACCATCGCCTCCGAGAGCAGCCGGATCGCACCCACCGGGGTCTTGAGCTCGTGGGAGACGTTGGCGACGAAGTCGCGGCGCACCTCCTCGATGCGCCGCTCGCGGGTGCGGTCCTCGACCAGCGCCAGCACCAGGCGCGAGCCCAGCGGCGCGACCCGGGCCGTGACGTGGCGCGAGGGCGCGCCGGGGCGGGTCATCAGGATCTCGGTCTCGCGGATCTGCCCGTCGCGGCGTACGGCGCTGACCTGCTCGGCCAGCGCCTCGGAGACCAGCCGCGAGCCGCGCACCAGCCCGAGCGCGTACGCCGGAGCGCTGGCCTTGAGCACCACGTCGGCCTCGTCGACCACGACCGCCGAGCTGCGCAGCACCGAGAGCACCGAGCCGATCCCGTAGGGCAGCACCGGCTCGGGCGCGGCGGGCACGGTGTGCTGCTGCCGGTCGCTCACGTGCCAGGCCAGCACCGCGGCGCCGGCGACGAACGCCCCCACGACGGCAGCGAGGAATGCCTGCAGCGTCGGGTCCACGTGCAGGATCGTACGCAGCCTGCCACCGAGCACCCCTTCGGCGAGCCCGGGCTTCGCAACGTTCATCCCGCGTTCACCGTGCCGCGACGGCCAGACACCCGCCCGCCGGTTCCATTGCCTAGGCTCTGCCCCATGCGTGACGTCTTCCATGAGCAGCTCGATGCCGTCTTCGACGACCTGACCGCCATCTGCGGCCAGGTCGAGGTCGCGGTCCGTCGATCCACCGAGGCCCTGATGAGCGGCGACGCCGCGGTCGCGGAGCAGGTGATCACCGATGACGTCGAGATCGACCGGGCCCGCGAGAAGGTCGAGGAGTCGGCCTTCGAGCTGCTCAGCCTGCAGCAGCCGGTGGCCGGCGACCTGCGCGTCATCATCGCGGCGCTGCGGATGGTCACCGAGCTCGAGCGGATGGGCGACCTGTCGGTGCACGTCGCCAAGATCGCCCGCCTGCGCGTGCCCAACGTGGCGGTGCCCGAGGGCATCAGCGACACGATGACCAAGATGGCCGAGACCGCCGAGGACATGGTGCGCCGGGTCGGGCAGATCATCCGCCACCGCGACGTGTCGGCGGCCATCGAGCTGGGCCGTGACGACGAGGTGATGGACCAGCTGCGCCGCCACAGCTTCACCCAGCTGCTCGGCGACGACTGGGCGCACGGCGTCGAGGCCGCGGTCGACGTGGCCCTGCTGGGCCGCTACTACGAGCGCATCGCCGACCACGCGGTCTCGATCGCCAACCGCGTCGTCTTCGTGGTCACCGGCGAGAAGCCGCACCGCGGCGAGCTCTGAGCCGCCCGCCGCCCGACCCGTCGTACGCCGGCTCCTCCTGCGGGAGGGGTCGGCGTACGGTCATTCCAGGCCGGCTCGAGGCGCAGAACGGGCCGGCTCGAGGCGAAGAACGGGCCGGGTCGGCGTGAGATACGGGCCGGGTCAGCGACCCTGGGAGGCCACGGCCGCGGCGGCCGCCTCGGCGGCGTCGGGGTCGAGGTAGCGCCCACCGGGGACGGTGGGGGACAGGTCGTCGTCGAGCTCGTAGACCAGCGGCATGCCGGTGGGGATGTTGAGCCCGGCGATCTCGTCGTCGCCGATGCCGTCGAGGTGCTTGACCAGCGCGCGCAGGCTGTTGCCGTGGGCGGCGACCAGGGTCACCCGGCCGGCGCGGAGGTCGGGCACGACCGCCGACTCCCAGTAGGGCAGGAAGCGCTCGATGACGTCCTTGAGGCACTCGGTGCGCGGCATGTCGTCGCCGAGGTCGGCGTAGCGCGGGTCGTGGCGCTGCGAGAACTCGTGGTCGTCCTCGATCGGCGGAGGCGGCACGTCGAAGGAGCGGCGCCAGGCCATGAACTGCTCCTCGCCGTACTGCTCGAGGGTCTGCTTCTTGTCCTTGCCCTGCAGCGCGCCGTAGTGGCGCTCGTTGAGCCGCCACGAGCGGTGCACGGGGATCCAGTGCCGGTCGCAGGCGTCGAGCGCGAGCCCGGTGGTGGAGATCGCGCGGCGCAGCAGGGAGGTGTGCACGACGTCGGGCAGCAGCCCGGCCTCGCGCATCAGCTCGCCACCGCGGCGGGCCTCGGCCTCGCCCTTCTCGGTCAGCGGCACGTCGACCCAGCCGGTGAAGAGGTTCTTGGCGTTCCAGGTGCTCTCGCCGTGGCGGAGCAGGATCAGGGTGCTGGTCGGGGTGCTCACTGGGTGCCCTCCGGCTCCGACTCGGCGCCGCCCTCGGGCACCAGCTCGTCGCCCTCCTCGCCCTCCTCGCCGGGGCCGTACTCGCGCACCGGCTCGAGGGGCTCGCATTCGTAGGTCTCGCCCGACTCGCCGGCCTCGCCGGACTCGGTGGCGTGGTCGAAGCCCTCGAACTCGTCGCAATTGGTCACGACCGGCACCTTGACGGCCACCGTGTCGCCGTTGGAGAAGCCCAGGCGCAGCGACAGGTAGTCACCGGCGGTGAAGTCGCCGGTGACGGCGACGCCGTTGCCCTCCTGGGAGAGGTTCTCGAAGCCCAGCGGCGCGATCTCGCGCGGGTCGACCTCGGCGCTGAGCTGGCCGTCCTCGCTGTTGAGGGACTCCCAGGTCACCGACTCGCTGGAGGAGTTGTTGGAGAGCCCGGCGATGAAGGTGCCCGCGCCGTCGGCGCTGGCCACGACGGCCGCGCCGAGCACGTCGACCTCGGCGTCGCGCTCGTTGGCCCCGGCGGCCGGCGTGTAGGGCCGGTCGGTCGCGTAGTCGAAACCACACGAGGTGAGGGGGAGGGCGAGCGCGACCGCGCTGGTGGCGAGCGCGAGCTTGCGGCGGATCAGCATCGTGGGTCTCATGCCTTCGGTTCGTCGTGGGGCCGGCCGGGCCCAGCCTAGCGTCAGCCGGCGCCCAGCCCGCTGGTGGTGCCCACGAACGCCATCGCCACCGCGACCAGCGCCAGGTAGACGGCTGCGAGGGCCAGCAGCCTCGCGGCGCCCAGGCGCAGGCCCAGGCGCAGCGGCAGGTAGGTCCACCCGTCCTCGTGGTCGGCGACCAGTCCCCACAGTGCGGTGAGCAGGTGCACGCCCACGCCGAGCAGCGCCGCCAGCAGGACCATCGCGGGCTCCGGGGCGACCCCTGTGCCGACCCCGCCCCAGCCGCCGTAGGAGAGGAAGGCCGGATAGGTGGCGAACGCCGCCGCCCACGGCACGAACGAGAGCACCCCGGTGCGCAGCGTCAGGTTGCCGAGCAGCCCGATCAGCACCGAGCCCAGGTAGAGCAGTCCGGCCGTGGTGCCGTGGGCCACGGCGAGCGGCACCAGCACCAGCACCGCGCAGGCCAGCGCGAACCAGGCCGTGCCCGGGTCGAGGCGGCCGTCGGCGAGGGGCTTGGCCAGCGGCTTGGCGTCGCTGGGGTGCGTGGCGTCGCGGCGCCGGTCGACCAGGTCGTTGTGCCAGCCGAGCACCGTCTGGCCCACCAGCACCGTGACCAGCACCAGGCCCAGCTCTCGGGTGGGCCGGTCGTCCAGCGCCGCCACGACCGTCATCAGCACCGCGGTCAGCACCGCCTGGCGCGGGTGGGCGGCCCGGGCGAGGAGCACCGGCGTGGTGTCGAGGACCCGCGCCGGGCCCGTACGCCGCGCCCGCGGCGCCGGCGGCGGGGGCGCCACGACGGTGGTCGCGCCCGGGGCCGGTGCAGGGGATGGCGCAGGGGACCCCGGGGGTGGTTCGGCGGGCTGCGGAGCGGCCTTGCGGCGGCGGGGCAGGTGAGGTCGGACCATGCTCGGCAGTATCCCTGCCGCGAGGGTCCCCCGCGGGAGGTCCGCGCAGGTAGGAGGCACTTTTCGACCCGCCGGCCAGGGGCCGGGCGTGGGCCGCGTCACGCCCCGCGGGGTGGGCGCCACCACAGCCCCCAACGATCTGTCAAGACCGCATTGCCCCTCTGACCTGCACAAACGATGAGGGGGACTTCCAGATCCGTGTTAAGATGGTGGCCTAGGAAGGGGAACCTGACATATGACTTTCACCGTCGGCGAAACGGTTGTGTATCCCAATCACGGGGCCGCTGTCATCGAGGACATCGAGATGCGGACCATCAAGGGTGAGGACCGCCAGTACCTGGTGCTGCGGATCGTGGCCCAGCAGGACCTGGTCGTTCGCGTCCCGGCCTGCAACCTCGACCTGGTCGGCGTGCGTGACGTCGTCGACAAGGAGGGCCTCGACCGCGTCTTCGACGTGCTGCGGGCCGCTCATGTGGAGGAGCCGACCAACTGGTCGCGACGCTACAAGGCGAACCTGGAGAAGCTGCACAGCGGCGACGTCATGAAGGTGGCCGAGGTCGTGCGCGACCTGTGGCGCCGCGAGCGCGACCGTGGCCTCTCGGCCGGCGAGAAGCGGATGCTGGCCAAGGCGCGCCAGATCCTGGTCTCCGAGCTGGCCCTGGCCGAGAAGACCAACGAGGACAAGGCCGAGGTCATCCTCGACGAGGTGCTCGCCTCCTAAGGGCAGCACCACCTCGCACCACCAGCAACGAGCACGACGGCCCCCGGGTGAGCACCCGGGGGCCGTCGTGCGTCCTAGGCTGGTCCCACCATGACCTCCCACGACAGCCACCCCGACAGCCCCGGCAGCCCCCGCAGCCCCGACGACGGCAGCCGCGACTGGTCCGACTGGTCCGACCTCGAGGACGAGCAGGAGCAGCCGGCCGCGCTCGGCACCGTGGTCGAGACCGGCCGCGGGTCGCTGCCCTTCGAGCTGCTGCACGGTGAGGCGCTGGTGGCCGTGGCGGCCTGGGGCCTCGGCGAGTCGGGGGTCACCCCGGTCGACATCGGCACCGAGTGGGAGGGCCTGGCCGCCTCCGGTGAGCCGGTCGTGCTGCACGACTGCCTGTGCCCGATGACGCCGGCCGACTTCATCGCCGGGTGCGTGCGCGAGGCCGTGGCCCGCGAGGCGGTCGTCGTGGGCGTGCGGCCGGTCACCGACACCGTGAAGACCGCCGACGGCGACAGTGCGGCCGCGGGCGACGCGGGCGGGCTGCCCGTCGTGGGCATGGGCCCCGACCGCGACGACCTGGTCGTGGTCACCTCGCCGGTGGTGCTGCCGGCCGGGGTGGTCGCCGCGCTCGACGAGCTGCCCTCCGACGACTTCGGGGTGCTGGTCTCGTGGCTGGCCGAGCGGTTCCCGGTGCTGACCCGTCAGGCCCCGCCCGAGGGCCGCCGGGTCGCCGGCGCCGACGACGTCGCCGTCCTCGAGGCGCTCACCGCCCGCTGAGGCCCAGCAGCTCCTCGGCCAGGGCCAGGTCCTCGGGCCAGGTGACCTTGAGGTTCGCCGGCCCGGAGGCGACCGCGACGACCGGCAGGTCGGCGTACCTGGCGAAGCACGCGGCGGTGTCGGTGCCCTCGAAGCCGTCGTCGTCGGCGCGCCGGTAGGCCGCCAGCAGCGGCCCGGCGCGGAAGGCCTGCGGGGTCTGCACCCCCACCAGCGCGCTCGGCACCGGCTGCAGCGCCCGGGTCAGCACCCCGGTCACCGGGGCCCCGGGCAGCGCCCCGCCGCGGGCGCGCGCGGCCTCGACCACGGCGGTGAAGAGCGCCACCGGGGCCAGCGGCCGGGCGCCGTCGTGGACGACGACCACGTCGGTGCGCCCCGCCTCGACGTCGGCGGCCAGGGCGCGCAGCGCGCGCGACTCGGAGGCGTGCCGCGTCGGCCCGCCCGCCACCAGCCCGACCTCCGGGGCACCCGGGCCCTCCCCGCCGCCAGTGCTGCCGGTGCCGCCAGTGCTGCCGGTGCCGCCAGTGCTGTCGGCGCTGTCGGTGGGCAGGTGCGGGGCGAGCGCCTCGGCGACCTCGTCGAGCTCGTCGGGGTGCGCCACCACCAGCACCCGGGCGACGCCGGGGGTGCGCAGCGCGGCCAGCACCGACCAGGCCAGCACCGGACGACCGGCCAGCGGCAGGAGCACCTTGTTGACCCCGGCGCCCACCCGCGAGCCGGAGCCGGCGCCGAGCACGACCACGCTGACCGAGCCGGTCTCGTGCGCAGGTGTCTCGGCGGGCGGGGGAGCGTGGGAGGTGGGCTGGTCGGGCACGCGGTGACCGTACCCAGCCGCCGGCCCGGACGTCATACGGGCAGGACGTCCGTCGGTGCGGAGCGGATGACGTCCGCGGGCCGCGGACCCTTGTCGCTCAGTCGGCGGCCACGAGCAGCGCGGTGGCGATCGCCGCGACGCCCTCGCCGCGACCGGTCAGGCCGAGCCCGTCGGTGGTCGTGGCCGAGACCGAGACCGGGGCGCCCACCGCCGCCGTCAGTGCGGCACGGGCCTCGTCGCGGCGCGGGCCCAGCCGCGGCCGGTTGCCGATCACCTGCACCGCGACGTTGACCACCTCGAAGCCCGCCCCGCGCACCCGGCGCGCGGTCTCGGTGAGCAGCGCGGCCCCCGACGCGCCGGCCCACCGGGGCTCGGCGGTGCCGAAGTGCGAGCCCAGGTCGCCGAGGTCCGCGGCGGAGAACAGGGCGTCGCAGGCCGCGTGCGCGGCCACGTCGGCGTCGGAGTGCCCCTCGAGGCCGAGCTCCTCATCGGGCCAGGCCAGCCCGGCCAGGTGCATCGGGGCGCCGGGCACCAGCCGGTGCACGTCGGTGCCGACCCCCACCCGCAACCCACCCAGTGCAGGCGCAGGACCGGGCGCAGGACCGGGTGCGGGAGCGGGGGCGGGGGTCTGCTCAGCGTCGCCGTTCACGTCGCGATCATGCCCGAGCGCGGAGGTCGCAGGGGGTGTGGGGGACAATCGGGTCGTGGACGAGCGCGCGGGACTGTGGCGCCTGGCCGGCCTGGTGGCCGGGCTGGCCGGTCTCGCGACCAGCTACACCGCCGCGATGGTGCTGACGATCCGCGAGTCGCCCGTGGTGGCGATCGCCGAGGGCGTCATCCGGCTGACCCCCGGGCCGGTCGCCGACTTCGTGATCCGCTTCTTCGGCTCGGGCAACAAGGCCCTGCTGCTGGTGATGATCCTGCTGATCGTCTCCGTGGTCTTCGCCGCCCTCGGCGCCGCCGCGCGCCGGCGCTGGTGGGTGCCGCTGGCCGGCTACTCGGTGCTGGCCCTGGTCACCGCGGCCGCGGTGCTGCTGCAGCGCGGCTCCGCCACCGCCGACCTCCTGCCGGTCGTCATCGGCTACCTGACCTGGCTCCTGGTGCTCGCGCTGCTGGTGGCCCCGCTGCGCCGCCTCGACCGCACCGGCGCGGCGCCCCGGCCCGCCGGGGCGTCGGTCGTGGTCGCCGACGAGCAGACCGGGGCGCACGGGCGGCGTACGTTCCTGGTGCGCGCCGTGCTCGTCGGCGGCGCCGCGGTCGTGGTCGCCGGGGCCGGCCGGGTGCTGGGCACCGGGCGGCGCGCGGTCGAGGAGACCCGGCGGCTGCTGCGCATCGAGGGCGCCGGGCAGACCCCGCCGCCGCGCGGCTCGAGCCTCGGCGTCGACGACATCGCCTCGTGGCAGACCCCCAACGACGACTTCTACCAGATCCACACCGCGCTGGTCGTGCCCGCGATCGCGCCCGTCGACTGGCGCCTGCGCATCCACGGCATGGTCGAGCGCGAGGTCGAGCTGACCTACGACGCGCTGCTGGCCCGCGAGCGGACCGAGGCCTGGACGACGCTGAGCTGCGTGTCCAACCCGGTCGGCGGCGACCTGGTCGGCAACGCGCTGTGGACCGGCGTGCTGACCTCCGACCTGCTGGCCGAGGCGGGGGTGCTGCCCGGCGCCGACGCGGTGCTGCAGACCTCCGAGGACGGCTGGACCTGCGGCACCCCCCTCGAGGCGCTGACCGACGGCCGCGGCGCGATGCTGGCGGTGGCGATGAACGGCGAGGCGCTGCCGATCGAGCACGGCTTTCCGGTGCGCACCCTGGTGCCGGGGCTCTACGGCTACGTCTCGGCCACCAAGTGGGTCGTCGACCTCGAGGTGACCCGCTTCGCCGACTTCTCGGCGTACTGGACCCAGCGCGGCTGGAGCGAGCGCGGCCCGGTCAAGATCGCCTCGCGCATCGACGTGCCGCGCTCGGGGGAGGACGTGCCCGCGGGCCGGGTCGCCTTCGGCGGCGTCGCCTGGATGCAGGGCACCGGCGTCTCGGCCGTCGAGTTCTCCGTCGACGGCGGCGAGTGGGTCGCCGCCGACCTGGGCCGGGTGCCCAGCGCCGACACCTGGGTGCAGTGGGCCGGCACCACCGACGTCGGGCCCGGCGACCACCGGGTGCGGGTGCGCGCCACCGACGCCGACGGCAACGTGCAGACCGACGTCGAGCGCGACGTGCTGCCCGACGGCGCGACCGGCCTCGACGAGGTCGACTTCACCGCGACCGACACCTCGACCCCCGACGAGTAGCCGCCGGCCGCTACCGGCCGCCGGCTACCAGTTGGAGTGCTTCTCGGGCGAGGGCAGCGGGTGGTCGGCGTCGGTGATGACGTACGCCGTGCCGCCCGAGCGGGGCAGCCACGTGTTCTCGAGCTGGCCGCGGTCGTAGGTGCGGCGCACCGCGCCGTTGGAGGCGCCGGCCGGGTCGTTGACCACCACGTCGCCCTTCGCGGTGAAGCCCACCACGACCAGCAGGTGGCCGTTGGACGCGCTGATCGGGGCGCCGCTGAGCTGGCCGCGGTCGAAGGCGATCGAGATGACGACCGGGATGCCGGCGGCCACGAGCACCTCGGCCTCGCGCATGCTGCGCAGCCGGGTCACGAAGCCCGAGCCGGTCTGGCGGGCGGCGTACGCGGTGTTGAACGGCCAGTTGCCGGTGCCGTCGTAGCCGTGGTCGTAGGTCATCCGCGCGGCGTGGTCGACCCACGGGTCGGGGTGGCCGGCGGGCACCCAGGAGTGGTCCTTGGCCCGCGGCAGCGCGTCGTAGTAGCCCAGCACCATCGACGTCGAGGTGGGCGAGCACCACGCCTCGCCGCCGTTGCCCCACTGCGGGTAGTGGCCCTGGTGGATCATCTGGCTGTACGTCGGCACGTCGAGCACCGTGCCGCCGGCCTTGCTCACCACGCCGGGCGCCGAGGCCTGCACCGAGCCCGAGGGCAGCCGCGAGGCCATCGCGCTGACCGCACCCACGCTCGGCGGGTTGCTGCCCGCGCCGGCGCGGCGGCCCAGGGTGACCCGCAGCCGGTAGGCGACCAGCCCGGCCGGCGCCTTCCAGGTGTCGACGTTGACCGAGGCCAGGTCGTCGCTCTGCCCCGAGACGGTGGTGCGCTCGACGAACTTGTCACCCGCGGCCCAGCGGCCCATCAGGTCCCACGACGAGCGGCGCCCGTCGGCGGCGCGGCCCTTGACCTCGACCTCGATCCAGCTGTCGCCGGGGGTCTTGGCCTCCCACGACGCGATCAGCTCGGTGAAGGAGAACCCGGGACGGTGCCACGGGCCGTTCCAGCGCGCGGTCGTGTACGTCGTGCCGCCCAGCTCGCGGCGCGCCGTCGCGCTCGCCGGCTGGTGGAAGACCCTCCCGCGCTTGATCCGCACCGAGTCGAGCCGGCCCTTCTTCCACTGCGCCGAGCCGTCCCAGCCCTGGTGGTTGATCTTGCGCGTCGCGCTGCGGGCCGCGGTGCCGGCGCGCGCCGACATGTCGCTGGAGGCGGGGCTCGCGGTGGCGGCGCTGCCGCCGTCGGCGGCGTACGTCGTGGGGGCGGGGGCCAGCGCGGTGGCCACCAGCGCGAGCGCGGTGGCGGGCAGGAGGGTTCGCAGCACCCGGCAACGGTACGTCACAGCAGTCACTTGCGTCACAGGTCGCGGCCGGAGGAGTTTCATCGGGTACCCGACGAACCTGGCGTCACCCGGCTGAACCTTCAGCTGGGCAGCGTGAGTTTCATCGGGTACCCGATGAAACTCCCTGTGGAGGGCCGGCGGCCCGGCCCGGGCGGGGATGCGGGGCGCGGGTGGGCTCGCTCCTACACTTGAGCCGTGACTTTCCGGCTCTACGACACCGCCACGCGCGACGTCCGCGACTTCGTCCCCCTGCAGCAGGGCAGGGCGGGCGTGTACGTGTGCGGGCTGACGGTGCAGTCGGAGCCGCACGTGGGCCACGTGCGCTCGGCGGTCAACTTCGACGTGCTGCGCCGGTGGCTGGTCCACCAGGGCCTCGAGGTGACGTTCATCCGCAACGTCACCGACATCGACGACAAGATCCTCACCAAGTCGGCCGAGCAGGGCCGCCCGTGGTGGAACCTGGCCTACGACATGTCGCGCGAGCTCGACCGGGCCTACACCGCGCTCAACGTGCTGCCGCCCTCCTACGAGCCGGCCGCCACCGGGCACGTGCCCGAGATGATCACGCTGATCGAGCAGCTGGTGGAGAAGGGCCACGCCTACGCCGCGGCCGACGGCTCGGGCGACGTCTACTTCGACGTGCGCTCGTGGCCGGCGTACGGCGAGCTGACCCGGCAGGGCCTCGACGACATGGAGCCCGCCGAGGACGCCGACCCCCGCGGCAAGCGCGACCCGCGCGACTTCGCGCTCTGGAAGGGCCGCAAGCCCTCCGAGCCCGCGACCGCGTCGTGGCCCAGCCCCTGGGGCCCGGGTCGTCCCGGGTGGCACATCGAGTGCTCGGCGATGGCCGGCAAGTACCTCGGCGAGGCCTTCGACATCCACGGCGGCGGCGTCGACCTGCGCTTCCCGCACCACGAGAACGAGCAGGCCCAGAGCCGCGCGGCCGGGCACGGCTTCGCGTCG
This sequence comes from Nocardioides sp. 31GB23, assembly GCF_040012395.1. Classification (NCBI taxonomy): domain Bacteria; kingdom Bacillati; phylum Actinomycetota; class Actinomycetes; order Propionibacteriales; family Nocardioidaceae; genus Nocardioides; species Nocardioides sp. 31GB23. The sequence goes on from NZ_JBDYKJ010000058.1 coordinate 16,770, forward strand.
TACTGGATGCACAACGCCTGGATCACCACCGCCGGCGAGAAGATGAGCAAGTCGCTGGGCAACAGCCTGACCATCCCGTCGGTGCTGCAGCGCTTCCGCGGCATCGAGCTGCGCTACTACATCGTCTCGGCCCACTACCGCAGCCACGTCGAGTTCAGCTTCGAGGCCCTCGAGGAGGCCGCGGTCGGCTTCCGCCGCATCGAGGCCTACCTCGAGCGCGCCCGCGCCGTCGTCGGCGAGGTCCCCGCGACCGGCATGCACTGCGCCGACTTCGTGGCCGCGATGGACGACGACCTCGGTACGCCGGCCGCGGTCGCCGCGGTCTTCGACGTCGTCCGCGAGGGCAACAAGCTGCTCGCCGACGGTGCTGGTGGGGCCGGTGCCGACTCGGCCGCGCTGCGCGGCAACGCCGCCTCGGTGCGCGCCATGCTGGGCGTGCTCGGGCTCGACCCGGCCGACCCCGCGTGGGGCCCGACGAGCGGCCACGACGACCAGCTCACCTCTGCCGTGGACGCCCTCGTCCGCGGCCTGCTCGACCAGCGTGCCCAGGCGCGCGCGGCGAAGGACTTCGCCGCTGCCGACGCCATCCGCGACCAGATCAAGGCGGCGGGCATCGAGGTCGAGGACACCCCCGACGGACCGAAGTGGAGCCTCATCAATGGCCGGTAGTTCGCGACAGGCGCAGAGCGCCTTCCTCACCAACCGAGAAGGGCACTGACGTGGCCGGTAATTCTCAGCGCAAGGGCGCGATCAAGAAGACCGGCAAGGGCAACCCCACCGCCGGCTCCGGCGGCCGGGTCAAGCGCGGCCTCGAGGGCCGCGGCCCGACCCCGAAGGCCAAGGACCGCGAGTACCACCAGGCCCACAAGGCCGCCAAGCGCGCCGAGAAGAACCGCTCGCAGTCGAAGGGCGGCTCGCAGAAGCGCCGCGGCAGCAGCGACGCCGAGTGGATCGCCGGGCGCAACTCGGTGCTCGAGGCGCTGCGCGAGGGCGTGCCGGTCACCGGCGTGTACGTCGCCGAGGGCGCCGAGCGCGACGGCCGGCTGCGCGAGGTCTTCGCGCTGGCCGCCGACAAGGGCATCAGCCTGCTCGAGGTCGGCCGCGGCGAGCTCGACCGCCTCACCCAGGGCGCGGTGCACCAGGGCCTCGCGGCCCGCATCCCCTCCTACGAGTACGCCGACCCGCACGACCTGATCGTGCGCGCCGAGGAGATGGGCGAGCCGGCCCTGATCGTGATGCTCGACTCGGTCACCGACCCGCGCAACCTGGGCGCGATCGTGCGCAGCGCGGCCGGCTTCGGCGCCCACGGGGTGGTCATCCCCGAGCGCCGCGCCGCCGGCATGACCGCCTCGGCGTGGAAGACCAGCGCCGGCGCCGCCGCGCGCATCCCGGTCGCCCAGACGGTCAACCTGAACCGCCAGATCAAGGAGTACCAGGACGCCGGCTGCATGGTCGTGGGCCTGGCCGCCGACGGCGAGGTCGACCTGCCCGACCTCGACCTGGCCGACGGCCCGCTCGTGGTCGTGGTCGGCTCGGAGGGCAACGGGCTCTCCCGCCTGGTCGCCGAGAACTGCGACCAGCTGGTCTCGATCCCGATGGCCAACCAGCTGGAGTCCCTCAACGCCGGTGTCGCCGCCAGCGTGACCCTCTACGCGATCGCCCGTGCCCGAGCCTGACCCCGCCTCTCCCCAGGCCGCCGAGCCGACGGCCGAGCGGGGCCTGCGCGGCCGCCTGCTCGGGCACACCGTGCGCGGTGCGGTGGTCCTCGGCTGCCTCGCGGTCTGGCTCGGCGGCTCGCTGCTGGCGGCCGGCTTCCTGTTCCTCAGCAGCGAGCGCGAGGTCAGCCTGGCCAGCCACGAGTCGGTGGTCCGGCCGACCCTGAGCGGCCAGGTCGAGCTGCTGACCGGCCCGGTGCTGCCCGACCTGCGCCTGGCCTCCGACCTGCCGCTGGGCGTGCAGGTGCAGCTGGGCAAGACCGAGGCGGCCAGCACCGACGAGCTGGTGCAGCGCTACGCGCTGATCGCCTCGGCCCCCGAGGGCCCGCAGGCCAAGCTGCGCTCGGCGATCGAGGACATGGCCCTCGACGCGCTGCTGCGCGGCCTGGTCATCGGCGCGGTGCCGGTGCTGGTGTGGCTGCTGCTGGGCCGGGCCCGGCGCCGCCAGCTGCTGGTGGCGCTGCCTACGCCGTACGGCGTGCTCGCGGCGCTGCTCGCGGTCGCGATGGTGCTGGGTCTCTGGCAGCCGTGGACCCCCGCCGACGACGCGGTCGAGGCCGCGGAGGACGAGCGCGAGTGGGTGCCCCTGGCCGACTTCGTCGGCACCGGGGTGCCGCTGCCCGACGAGGTCGAGGGCGTCGAGATCCGCGCCGACCTGACCACCAACCAGTCGCGGCGCCTGATCGAGTCGGCCGTCAACACCTACGACAAGTCCCAGACGTTCTACGAGACCGCGGCCGAGGCCGCCGGCGAGCTCGACCTGCGCACCCCCGAGGAGGGGGAGGTGGTCGTGACCATGGTCAGCGACCGCCACGACAACATCCAGATGGACGCCGTGGCCCGTGCCGTCGGCGACCGCGCCGGCGCCACCGGGGTGCTCGACGGCGGCGACGACACCTCCACCGGCTCGAGCTGGGAGGCGTTCTCGCTCGACTCGGTCTCGGCCGCCTTCGAGGACCAGCCGCGCTGGGGCGTGGCCGGCAACCACGACAACGGCACGTTCGTGGTCGACTACCTCGCCGACCAGGGCTGGACGATGCTCGACGGCGAGGTCGTCGAGGGCCCCGGCGGCGGCACGCTGCTCGGCGTGGCCGACCCCCGCGCCAGCGGGCTGGGCAGCTGGCGCGACGAGGGCGGGCTGAGCTTCGAGGAGGTCGGCGAGCGGCTGGCCGACGCCGCCTGCGCCGCCGACGAGCCGATCGACACGGTGCTGGTCCACGACGCCAACCTGGCCTCCGAGGCGCTGCGCCGCGGCTGCGTCGACCTGGTCGTCGGCGGGCACCTGCACGTGCAGGAGGGCCCCGACCCGGTCGTGGCCGACGAGGATCCCGAGGGCCCGGACGACTCGGACGGCTCAGACGGCACCGACGGCTCCGACGGCCCCGACGGCCCCGACGAGTCGGCGGAAGGGGCGGCCGCCGAGCCCGCCGCCGACGAGGCGAGCGACGAGGAGCCCGAGGGGGAGGAGAACCCCGAGGAGACCGCCCCGCGCACCGGTTACCGGTTCACGATGGGCACCACGGGCGGGGCGGCGTACGCCATCGCGCTCGGCTCGAAGATCCGCCGCGAGGCGCAGGTCTCGCTGATCACCTACCGCGACGGCAGCCCCGTGGGCATCCAGACCGTCAACCTGCAGACCAACGGGGTCTGGGTCGTCGACGACTACGTCGAGCTCGCCGAGCTGGCCGTCGAGCCCGACCCCGACGACCAGCCCACCGACGGTCCGGCCCCGGGCCCGATCGCCCCCGGCGACGGCCTCGACGACGGCCTCGACGACGGCGCCGGCGACGGGCTCGACCAGGGCTGAGCGGGCCCGCGGGAGCTTCATCGGCCACCCAGGAGCTTCATCGGCCGGCCGACGGAACTCCTCCGGCCGGGCTCAGCCCCGGCGGCGCTCCCGCACCGCTGCCACCCGCTCGCGCAGCGGGCGCCTGGTGATCTGGCTGGCGCGGCCGTGCAGCGCGGTGAGCATGGTGACGAAGAGGGTGTCCTGCTCGTCGGTGCGCTCGAAGGTGGTCAGGTTGAGCACCGGCTTCATCCGCTGGCGGGTCACCGCCTTGGCGTAGGTGAACTCCTTGAGGCCGTCGGCGCCGTGGATGCGCCCGAAGCCGGAGTCGCCGACCCCGCCGAAGGGCAGCGAGGGCACCCCGGCGAAGGCGATCACCGAGTTGACCGAGGTCATGCCCGAGCGCAGCCGGCGGGCGATGTCGGGGCCCTGGCGACCGGAGAACACCGCGCCGCCGAGGCCGTACTTGCCGGCGTTGGTCAGCTCGACGGCCTCGTCCATGCAGCTGACCCGGTTGACCACGACCGTCGGCCCGAAGGTCTCCTCGGTCACGGCCAGGGAGTCCTCGGGCACGTCGACCAGCACCACCGGCTGGGCGTAGCGGTCGTCGACCGACTCGGGCCCGCCCACCACGGCGCGCCCGCCGCGGGCCAGCGCGTCGTCGACGTGGCTGCGCACCACCTCGAGCTGCGAGGCCATCGTCATCGGGCCGAGCTTGGCGTCGGCGTCGACGCCCGCGTGCACGGCGCGGGCCCGCTCGGAGAGGCGGGCCACGAAGTCGTCGGCGACCTTCTCGTGCACGTAGACCCGCTCGACGCCGATGCAGGTCTGGCCGGCGTTGGAGAAGGCTCCCCAGGCCGCGGCGTCGGCGGCGGCGTCGAGGTCGGCGTCCTCGTCGACGATCAGGGCGTCCTTGCCGCCGGCCTCGATCACGACGGGCGTGAGGTTCTCGGCGCAGGTGGCCATCACCTTCTTGCCGGTGGCCGTCGAGCCGGTGAAGGCGAGCTTGTCGATGTCGGCGCGGCACAGCGCGGCACCGGTCTCGCCCCAGCCGATGACGGTCTGCAGCAGGTGCTGGTCGGGCACGACCTCGCGCAGGCTGTCGGCGAGCCAGACGCCCACGCCGGGGGTCAGCTCGCTGGGCTTGAAGACGACGGTGTTGCCGGCGCCCAGGGCGTAGGCGATCGAGCCCATCGGCGTGAAGACCGGGTAGTTCCAGGGCCCGATCACGCCCACGACGCCGAGCGGCAGGTACTCCACCGACGCGGCGTGGTTGGCCAGCAGCAGCCCCGAGGAGACCCGGTGGCGCCCCAGCACCTTCTCGGCCTTCGAGCCGATCCAGGCCAGGTGGTCGATGGCCAGGCCGATCTCGAGCTGGGCGTCGGCGTGCGGCTTGCCGGTCTCGGCGTGCACGACGTCGGCCAGCTGGGCCATCCGCCGGGTCAGCACCGCGCGCCACTGGGCCAGCACCTCGGCGCGGGCGTCGAAGCCGATGCCGGCCCACCAGCCGGCCGAGGCCCGGGCCCGGGCCACGGCGGCCTCGACCGAGGCGGTGTCGTCGACGGCGTGCACGCCGACCACGTCGCCGGTCGCGGGGTCGAAGGACTCCAGCTTCTGCCGGTCCTGCTCCTGGGTGTGCTCGCTCATCGGTGGTCCTTCCTCGCGGTGCTCGTGGCGCCGACCGGCACGCGGCCGCGCACGAGGTCGGCGGCCTTCTCGCCGATCATGATGGTGGGGGCGTTGGTGTTGCCGCGGGTGACCATCGGCATCACGCTGGCGTCGACGACGCGCAGGCCCTCGATGCCGCGCACCCGCAGCTCGGGGTCGACCACGGCGCGCTCGTCGTCGCCCATCGCGCAGGTGCCGACGGGGTGGTAGAGCGTCTGGGTCTCCGCGCGCAGGTGCTCCTCGATCTGGGCGTCGGTCGGGTCGGCGCCCCACCGCATCGTCGCCAGCCCGGGCCCGGCGACCAGCTCGGCCAGCGGGCCGGTGGCGACCACGTCGAGCATCCGGCGTACGCCGGCGATCATCGCGTCGAGGTCGGCCTGGTCGTCGTAGTAGCCGGGGTCGATGTCGGGGTGCCAGCGCGGGTCGGCCGAGCGCAGCCGCAGGGAGCCGCGGCTGGCCACGTGCACCAGCGTCGGGGCGACGGTGACCTTGCGGCTGGTGGGCTCGTGCAGCCCGTTGTCCCAGAAGCCGCTGGGCGCGACGTGGGCCTGCAGGTCGGGGGCGTGCAGGCCCTCGCGGCTGCGCCAGAAGCCGCCGCCCTCGCCGACGTTGGAGGTCAGCGGGCCCCGGCCCATCAGCTTGGCGCGCGCGAAGGTGCCCAGGGTGTTGAGCTCGGCCAGGTCGGTGGTGCCGCGGGTCTCGAAGACCAGCGGCAGCGCGGGGTGGTCGTGCAGGTTGGCGCCGACCGCGGGCTGGTCGAGCAGCACGTCGACACCGACCTCGCGCAGGTGCTCGCCCGGGCCGATGCCCGAGAGCATCAGCAGCTGCGGGCTGTTGACCGCGCCGCCGCACAGCAGCACCTCGGCGGCGGCGTACGTCGTGCGGGTGCCGCGGCCGTGCTGGTACTGCACGCCCACCGCGCGGCCGCCCTCGACGACGACCTTCTCGGCCAGCGCGCCGGTGCGCACGGTGAGGTTGGGCCGGTCGGCGGCGGGGTCGAGGTAGCCGCGGGCCGTCGACCAGCGCCGGCCCTGGTGGCAGGTGACCTGGTAGAGCCCGGCCCCCTCCTGGGTGGCGCCGTTGAAGTCGTCGTTGCGCGCCATGCCCGAGGCGACCGCCGACTCGACCCAGGCCTCGGTGAGCTCGTGGGTGTAGCGGCGGTCCTCGACGTGCAGGGGGCCGTCCTGGCCGTGGAAGGGCCCGCCGTGGCGGCTGTTGGCCTCGGCACGGCGGAAGTAGGGCAGCACGTCGTCGTAGCCCCAGCCGTGGGCGCCGTGGTCGTCGCGCCAGGTGTCGTAGTCGGCTGCGTTGCCGCGGATGTAGATCATCGCGTTCATCGAGGAGCAGCCGCCGAGCGCCTTCATCCGCGGCCAGTAGGCGCGCCGGCCCAGCTGCTTCTGCTCGGTGGTCTGGTAGTTCCAGTCCCACCGGGTCTTGAAGAGGTTCGGGAACGCGGCCGGGATCGTGACGTGGTCGGACTCCGCCGGCCCGCCCGCCTCCAGCAGCAGCACGCTGGTGGTCGGGTCCTCGCTCAGCCGGGCGGCCAGCACCGCCCCGGCGCTGCCCGCGCCCACCACCACGTAGTCGAAGCTCTCCCGCACGCTCATCGGCCCTCCTCGTCGCGACCGGGCTCGGTGCCCGCGCGTCCGTGCCGACGGTATGCCGGGGTGGCCCGCGTCACAACGGCGGTGTCCCGGTGCTGGACACCACGCGTGGCCGGGTGGCCCGGGTGGGCCCGGTCGGGCCGGGTGCGGCCGGGGTCGACCACCCCTCCACGGGTGGGAGCGGGTGGAACTGATTCCAATTCACTGTGGGCAGCGTCACCTTCTTGCGGCACACTCGTTAAGAATTAGTACACGTTCTAGTTCTTGGAGGTCCGGTGTCAGCTCGACGGTCCCCGCGAGACGTCCGACGCGCCGCCACGGCCGTCGTGGCGGGCTCGCTCTGCCTGGTGCTCGCCGCGTGCGGCTCCAACCTCGACCCCAACGACGTCGTGGGGGCGGGCGGCACGCTGGGCGGCACCACGGCCGACGGCTCGGTCGTGGGAGGCGAGACCTCCGACGCCGGCGGCGACCCGGGCGCGGGCGGGGTGCCGGGCACCGACGGCTCGGGGGGCACGGCGGGCAGCCCCGGCTCCAGCGGGTCCGGCGGGTCGAGCGGGTCGGGCGGCTCCTCGGGCGGCGGCTCCACCACCGACCCGGGCGGCGAGAGCTCGGCCGACGGTGGCGGCAAGGCCGCCTCCTGCGACGGCTTCAAGAACGGGCCGGGCATCACCGACTCCACCATCACCATCGGCAACGCGGCCGACATCTCCGGACCGGTGCCGGGGCTCTTCGAGGCCGCCCAGGACGCCACCAAGGCCTACGTGGCCTTCTACAACAAGACCAACCCCGACGGCATCTGCGGCCGCTCGCTGGCGCTGAAGAACTACGACGCCCGCACCGACTCGGGCGGCAACCAGCAGGCCTACGCCGACGCCTGCACCAACACCTTCGCCATGATCGGCTCGATGTCGGCCTTCGACTCCGGCGGCGCGGCCGAGGCCGAGAAGTGCGGCCTGCCCGACATCCGCTCCGCGGCGGTCACCGGCACCCGGGGCGCGTGCGACACCTGCTTCGGCGCCCAGTCGACGGTGGCCACGCAGTTCGAGAACGCCGTGCCCGACTACGTGCTGAAGAACTTCAAGGCCGCCTCGCAGAAGGCCGCGATGCTCTACATCAACGCCGGCGCGGCCTCCGAGAACGGCAAGCTGCAGCTGCAGGCGATGACCCAGCGCGGGATGAAGTTCGTCTACGAGCAGCCCATCGAGGTCTCCGACTTCAACTACGCCCCCTACGTGCAGCAGATGAAGGACCGCGACGTGGGCTACGTGCAGTTCATCGGCGCCGCCTCCCAGGCCGCCAAGCTCGCCCAGGCCATGCAGCAGCAGGGCTTCGAGCCCGACGTCTACATGCTCGACCCCACCGCCTACACCCGCGAGTTCCTCCAGGGCGGCGACGCGGTCGAGGGCGCCACCGTCTTCACCAACTTCGTGCCCTTCGAGGAGGCCGGGTCCAACCCCGAGACGCAGCTCTACCTGAGCTGGTTGCAGCAGGTGAAGCCCGGAGCCGAGCCCACCTTCTTCGGCGTCTTCGCCTGGTCGGCGGCCCGCCTCTTCGTCGAGCAGGCGGTCGGCCTGGGCGGTCGGCTGAACCGCTCCTCGCTCATCGACTCGCTGCGCAAGGTCAACGCCTGGACCGCCAACGACCTGCACTCGCGCCAGGTCGTGGGGCCCAAGCAGACCGGTGACTGCTGGCGCTTCATCCAGGTCAAGGGCGGTCGCTGGAGCTCGGTGGGCGGCTCGAAGTACACCTGCAACGGGATCACGACGGTCCGATGAGCTCGTTCCTGGCGTTCACGCTCTTCGGCCTGTTCAGCGGGGCGGCGTACGCGATCGCGGCCAGCGGGCTGGTGCTGACCTACAGCACCACCCGGGTCTTCAACATCGCCCACGGCGCGCTCGGCATGGTGATGTCGTTCGTCTTCTGGGACTTCAGCATCCGGCAGGGGATGCCGCTGTGGCTGGCGCTGTTCCTGGTGCTCTTCGTCGTCGCGCCCGGCGTGGGCTGGTTCATCCAGCGCTTCGTGACCCGCGGGCTCGGCGAGGGCCCGGTCTCGGTGTCGCTGGTGGTCACCGTGGGCCTGCTGGTCGGGTGCATCGGCCTGGCCACCCAGATCTGGCCGCCCGAGCCGCGCAGCATCCAGCCCTTCTTCCCCGGCAGCGACGTCGAGCTCTTCGGCATCTTCGTCACCGCCCACCAGATCATCACCATCGCGCTCTCGGGCGTGGTCGCGGTCGGCCTCTACGTGCTGCTCAACCGCACCCGCATCGGCACCGCGATGCGTGCCTCGGTCGACAACCCCGAGCTGCTCAAGCTCTTCGGCGGCAAGCCCGAGCAGGTCGCCGCGCTCTCGTGGGCCATCGGCACCTCGCTGGCCGCGCTGGCCGGCGTGCTGCTGGTCTCGACCGTCGGCCTCGACTACTACGCGCTGACCCTGCTGGTCATCAACGCCTACGCCGCCGCGATGCTCGGGCGCCTGAAGTCGCTGCCGCTGACCTTCCTCGGCGCGATGTCGCTGGGGCTGGTCACCTCCTACGCCTCGGGCTACCTGCCCACCGAGGGCCTGCTCAACAGCGTGCGCAACGTGGTGCCGGCGCTGTTCCTCTTCGCCGTCATCGTCGCGATGCCCCAGGCCCAGCTGCGCATCGGCCAGGTCAAGGGCATCGTCTCGGCGCCGCAGCCCTCGCTGTTCCGGGCCCTGGGCTGGGGCGGCGCGCTGCTGCTGGGCGTGGCCTTCCTGGCCACCGCCTTCGGGGAGTCCAAGCTGCTGCTGCTGGGCACCGCGGCGACGTACGCGATGGTGATGCTCTCGCTGGTGCTGCTGACCGGGTACGGCGGGCACGTGTCGCTGGCCCAGCTGACTTTCGCCGGCGTCGGTGCGCTGGCCTACGTCAAGCTCGACCAGCCCAACCTCGCGGGGCTGGCCCTCTCGGCGCTGGTCGCGGCCGGTGTCGGGGCGCTGGTGGCGCTGCCGGTGATCCGCCTGACCGGGCTCTACCTGGCCCTCTCGACGCTCGCCTTCGGCGTGATCATGGAGAAGATGGTCTTCCAGGCCGACTTCGCCTTCGGCTTCAACGGCTCCCTCGACGCCGAGCGCCTCTCGGTCCTCGGCGTCGCCATCAGCTCCACCGCCGCCTACGTGTGGGTGATGGCGCTGTTCTTCGTGCTGATGGGCCTGGCGCTGCTGTGGCTGCGCCGCGGCACCCTGGGCCGGATGCTCATCGCGCTGCGCGACAGCCCGGCCGCCTGCGGCACGCTGGGGCTCGACGCGCGCTGGTTCCGGGTCGGGCTCTTCGGGCTCTCGGCCGGGATGGCCGGCCTCGCCGGCGCGCTGTACGCCGGCCTGCGCGGCTCGGTCGGGGCCGCGGAGTTCCAGTACTTCAACTCGCTGCCGCTGCTGCTGCTCGCCGTGGTCTTCGGCGTCACGTCGGTGACCGGCGCCGCCCTCGGCGGGGTCGGGCTGATGCTGCTGCCGGTCTTCCAGTCCTCCAACCCCTCGGCGGCGGGGCTGATCTTCGCGGTCATCGGCTTCGGCGCGGTGGCCCTGGGCCGCGACCCCAACGGACTGGCCAACCAGCTCTTCAAGCTCGGGCGGCTGCTCGACCGCCGCTACGGCACCAAGGTCCGCGCCCGCATCCCCGTGCTGCCCGCGCCCGGCGAGGCCCAGCAGCGGATGCACGACGAGGCCCGGGCCAACGCCGGGGCCGAGCCGTCCCTGTCCAGCGTCGGCCTGCACGGCGACTCGCCCGCCGGCCACTCCCACTCCGACGGGTCGGTCGACGTGCCGCTCGTCGCCGACCCCAGCCGGGAGGTGGGTGCGCATGCCGCTCCTCGAGGTTGACCACGTCGTGGTCCAGTTCGGCGGCGTCACCGCCGTCGACGAGGCCTGCTTCGCCGCCGAGGCAGGCCGGGTCACCGGCCTGATCGGGCCCAACGGCGCCGGCAAGACCACCTGCTTCAACGTCATCTCCGGGCTGCAGAAGCCCACCCGCGGCGCGGTGCGCTTCGACGGGCGCAAGGTGACGTCGGTGCCGGTGCACCGCCGCTCCAAGCGGGGGATGGGCCGCACCTTCCAGCGCCTCGAGGCGTTCGGCTCGCTGAGCGTGCGCGACAACGTGCGCGTGGCCGCCGACATCCACCGCGGCCTCCTGGGTGCGGTGCGCGGGCTCGGCTCGTCCTCCCGGGGCGGGGTCGACGCGCTGCTCGAGCGGGTGGGCATCGCGGCGTACGCCGACGAGCGCGCCGACTCGATCCCGACCGGCACCGCCCGGCTGCTCGAGCTGGCCCGCTGCTTGGCCGGCGACCCCCAGCTGCTGCTGCTCGACGAGCCCTCGTCGGGCCTCGACGAGACCGAGACCGACGACTTCGGCGACCTGCTGCGCGACCTGGCCGTCGAGGGCCGCGCGATCCTGATGGTCGAGCACGACATGGACCTGGTGATGGGCGTGTGCGACGAGATCCACGTGCTCGACTTCGGCTCGGTGATCGCCTCCGGCACCCCGCAGGCGATCCGGGGCGACGCCGCGGTCCAGAAGGCCTACCTCGGCTACGCGCCCGACGCCGAGCACCCTGCCGAGCACCCCGCCGAGCACCCCGCCGAGGCCACCCGCACCGACCTGCCGGTGCTCGGCGACGACACGACCGTCCTGCCCGCCGTGGGCGCGAGCCCCCTGCCCGGAGGTGCCCGATGAGCGTCCCCATCCTCGAGGTCGTCGACCTGCACGCCGCCTACGGGCGCATCGAGGTGCTGCGCGGCGTCGACCTGTCGGTGCCCAAGGGCGCGGTGATGGCGCTGCTGGGGCCCAACGGCGCCGGCAAGTCGACGCTGATCAAGGTGGTCTCGGGGCAGAAGTCGTCCACCTCCGGCGACGTCCACCTCGGCGGCGTCAACGTCCGCGGCGCGGGCCCCGAGGAGCTCGCCCGGCTCGGGCTGTGCACGGTGCCCGAGGGCCGCTCGGTCTTCCCCAACCTGACGGTCGCCGAGAACCTCACGCTGATGTCGTACGCCGGGGTGCCGGCCGAGGCGGTCCTCGAGACCGCGTTCACCTACTTCCCGCGCCTGCTGGAGCGCCGCGGCCAGCTCGCCGGCACCATGTCGGGCGGTGAGCAGCAGATGCTGGCGATGTCGCGGGCCCTGGCCTCCGACCCGGCCCTGCTGCTGCTCGACGAGCTGTCGATGGGCCTGGCGCCGCTGATCGTCGACGAGCTCTACGACACCGTCGCCCAGATCGCCGAGTCCGGCGTCTCCATCCTGTGCATCGAGCAGTTCGCCCGCACCGCGCTGCGGGTCTCCGACTACGCCGCGGTGATGAGCGGTGGCCGCGTCGTGGCCACCGGCGAGCCTGCCGAGATCCTCGAGACCATGTCCGACGTCATCCTGGGAGGTGCGGCATGAGCCGCCAGACCACCGCTTCGTCCCCGCGCCGCGTGCTGCTCTCGCTGGCCGCGACCGCCCTGGTCGGGGCCGGGCTCCCGCTGGCCGCCGCGCCGGCCGGTGCGGTCGCGGGTGCCGTCGAGGGCGACCCGCCCTTCGCCGGGTACGCCGCGACCACCACCGCCACGCCGGTGCGCATCGAGATCTACGAGCCCACCATCCCGATCCCCGCCACCCCGCAGGCCGAGCTCAACCTCGGCTACAGCGTGGTCAAGGCCGACTCCTCGACCTCGCGCGGGCGGGCCAGCTTCATGTGGCCCGGCGACGCCGTGGGGGAAGGGTTCAAGACCATCCTCGAGAACCTGGGCCTGCCGCCCGAGCTGGTCGCCCCGCTCGCCGAGGGCGGCTACCCCGTCCAGGTCAACTCCAACCACCCCGCCGGTCCCGAGCGCGCGGCCGACGAGCCGTTCCCGGGCGTGGTCAACCGCACCCGCGCCACCGAGGGCAGGACCTTCGCCGAGGTCGGCTACTCCACCGACTGCCGCCTCGGCGACCCCGGCGCCGGCGACCAGGGCGACGGCGGCAGCGACGACGGCGAGACCCCGGGCGTCCCCGGGCTGCCCGGGCTGCCCGGTCTGCCCGAGATCCCGGGCCTGCCCGGCATCCCCGGCCTGGGCTCCCTCACCGACGGCCTGACGGGCGGCCTGACCGGCGGCAAGTCCGGCGGGGGGCTGCTGGGCGGGCTGAGCGGGTCGCGGGCCGACACGGCCGCGCCCACCGCACGCGAGCGGCGTACGGCGCGGGCGGAGGCCGGTGCCGCCGACGACGCAGCCGCCGAGGAGGTGGAGTGCCAGATCCCCGACCAGCTCGCCGCGCTCGTCGACATCGGCGGCTACGCCGCCGAGTCGGTCGTGACCAACGACCCCACCGCCGTGCGCGCGGTCTCGCGCTCGGCCGTCGGCGACGTCAGCCTGCTCGGCGGGGTGGTGACCCTGTCGGGCATCACCGCCCGGGCCGTGGCCGGCAGCGACGGCGCCAAGGGCACGACCGGCGGCGGCGCCGACTACGGGGTGCTGACCATCGCCGGGCAGAAGTTCCGCTTCGGCGCCGACGGGTTCGAGGCCGCCGGCCAGGCCGCGCCGGTGCCGGGCCTGCCCGACGAGGCCGGCGCGGCGCTCGAGGCGCTGGGCATCCAGCTGCTGCTGCCGCAGCCGTCGTACGAGCGGGAGGGCGACAAGGCCACCTCCACGGTGCACGGCATCCAGGTCGTCATCGACGCCGGTGTGCTGCGCCGCCAGCTCGACGCGCTGCCCCTCAACGCGCTCGCCGACCTGCTCGACCAGATCCCCGAGGAGGCCGGGCAGCTCAAGAGCCTGCTCGGCGCGGCGCTCAACCTCTCGCCGAGGTTCGTGATCACCCTCGGCAACGCCACCAGCGTCGTGGACACCTCGCAGCCCGTCGACATCCCGACCGGCGAGGTGCCCGACAACAACACCACCGGTGGCGGCGACCCGACCAGCCCGACCGACGGGGCCGGCACCGGCACCGGTGGCGGCGGCGCGGGCACCCCCGGCACCCCGGGCACCCCCGGTGAGCCGGCCGTGCCCGGCAGCGGCGGCTCGACCGACGGCGACCTCGTCGACGCGGCCCCGACCGCGGCGGGGCTCCCCCCGCTGTTCTCCATCCCCGGCGCCCTGCTGCTCGGCGCCATCGCGGCCGCGACGGTCGCCGGCTCCTACCTGCGCCGCCTCGGGGTGATGGCCCTCGGGGGCGGCGGCGCCTGCCCCCACGGCCTCGACAGCGGCCTCCCCGACCTCCGAAAGGCCTGAGCGATGACGACCGTCGACCCCGCACCCACCCCCACCGGCACCGCCGTGGCCGCCCCCGCCGCGCCGGCTTCGGGCGCCCGCACCGGCGCCTCGGCGCTCGGCTCGCTGCCCCGGGCCGGCTCGCGCGGCGGCAACGGCGCGGCGCCGCTGAAGAACAACAACTACCGGCTGCTGCAGGTGGTGCTCTTCTGGGCCGGCGCGGTGCTGCTGCCGCTGGGCCTCGTGGTGATCATCCTGGGCTGGTACGGCGCGGCCAACACGCCCTACGAGTACGACCAGATCTCCTACCTGGTCTCGGGCGGCCTGCTGGGGCTGGGGCTGACCTTCTGCGGCGGGTTCCTCTACTTCGGCGCCTGGCTGGCCCGCATCGCCGACGACGGCCGCGAGTCCTCCAAGCGCCTGGCCGACACCCTGCTGGTGCTCGCCGACGTCACCTCGCGCGCCGCGGCCACCCGCGACGACGGGGTCGACGTCTCCGCGCTCCCGGTCACCGCCGGCGACGGCACCACCATGCACCGCCGCGACTGCTCCCTGATCGCCCACCGCAGCGACCTGCACCCCGTCGGCGAGCACAACGGCCACCTCACCACCTGCCGCGTCTGCCGCCCCTGACCCCCGCTGACCCGGCCCAGATCTCCCCCTGACCCGGCCTGAACTTCACCCCGATCCGGCCTGAACTTCGCCCTGAGCCGGCCTGAACTTCCCGCCACGCCGGATCGACAGGGGCCGGGGAGGTCCGGGCCGACTCGGTGGGAGATCTGGGCCGGGTCACGGAGACATCTGGGCCGGGTCAGGGTGAGATATGCGCCGGGTCGGCAGGGCGAATTCCAGGTAGTCACGCAACACCGTGGTTGGTGGGTGGTTGTGAGAGTAGTTGGTCAAGGACTTCGGCGGGTGTGAGGAAGCCGTGGCGTTTGCGGGGTCGGGTGTTGAGCTGAGTGGCGATGTTGTCGAGCAGGCCGGGTCCGTAGAAGGACAGGTCGCCGCCCTTGGGCAGGTATTGGCGCAGCAGGCCGTTGATGTTCTCGTTCGAGCCGCGTTGCCAGGGCGAGTGCGGGTCGCAGAAGTAGACGTCGAGGTCGGTGGCTTTGGTGATCTCGACGTGGTTGGCCATCTCGCTGCCCTGGTCCCAGGTCAGCGAGCCGCGCAGCTGTTCGGGCAGGGTCGCGATTTTGGCCACGAGCGCTTCTTGGACCGCTGCGGCGCCGTGGTCACCAGGCAGGTGCAGCAGCATCACGAACCCGGTGGTGCGCTCGACCAAGGTGCCGACCGCGGACCCAGAAGCGGTCGAGCCGAGGATCAGGTCGCCTTCCGTAAGACTGAAGCGGCCCGGGGGAACTGGGCGTGGCTGAGGTCGCCTTGCGTCTTGTCGCTTACTGGG
>NZ_JBDYKJ010000059.1:0-32056 GCF_040012395.1 Nocardioides sp. 31GB23
GGAGTAGACGTCCTTGATCGCGCAGAGGTACAGCTTGCCCTCGCCGGTGCGGTGCTCGGTTATGTCGGTCAGCCACAGCTGATTCGGGGCGTCGGCGTTGAACTCGTGGCGGGTCACGCCGTGCTTGTCGACCACGGCGCACAGGTCGTCGTGGACCGGTGGGCCGGGCTTCTTGGTCTTGCCGCGCTTGGGCTTGCCGAACGCGCTCCACCAGCCGTTGCTCGAGCAGATCCGCCACGCGGTCCGCGCGGCCATCGACTCGCCCGCCTCGAGGGCTTCATCGACGAGGAAGCGGTAGCCGAACTCGGGGTCATCGCCGTGGGCGTCGAACAGCGCGTTGGCCCGGTAGGCCTCGACCAGCTCAGCGTCGCTGACCGGTGCTGCCAACCAGCGGTAGTAGGGCTGACGAGCGATCTTGAGCACCCGGCACGTCACCGTCACGGGCACCCGGATCGGGGCATCCTTGGCGGCCAGCTCGCGGACGAGCGGGTACATCATTTTCCCGGCAGGTTGGCCTGGGAGAGATAGGCCGCCGCGCGGCGCAGGACCTCGTTCTCCTGCTCCAGCAGCCGCAACCGCTTACGAAGCTCGCGGTTCTCAGCAGCCTGCTCGCTCGTCGGGCCGGGCTTGGCGCCGTCCTCGACGTCGGCCTTCTTCATCCAGCCCGTCAAGCAGGACTCGCTGATCCCGAAGTCAGCAGCGATCTGCTTGAGGTGGACGCCTGGCTCACGGCTGCGCGCGACGCGCACGACGTCATCACGGAACTCCTGGGGGTAGGGCTTGGGCACGGTGTACATCCTTCCAGCGGCACCTCTCGGCACCACAGATCAGATGTCACCTACTCGTGCAGCAGTCCCATCCGCCACGCAGCCGTCCTGTGTGGCGTGTTGCGCCGAACCGTCGACGGCTGGCCGACGGGGCGTACTGGACCCGCGTTCAGCTACGGCGCATCCGCGCCGCTCCCTGTGTGTCCCGGCTGTGGTGCGTTGTGTGTACCGCAGACACACGAAGTGATGGCCTCAGGAACAGCAAAACGGCCCCGTTCCTGCGTTTCCGCAGGTCAGAGGCCGTTCTCCGTAATCCCATGTCTTGCGCGCCTGTAGGGATTCGAACCCCAAACCTTCTGATCCGTAGTCAGATGCTCTATCCGTTGAGCTACAGGCGCCCGTCGCGCGGCATGCCGTGCGACCCAAGGAGATTAGCGCAGACGCAGCACGAGCCGAAATCGGGCCCGGGTCGCGGACTCACCCACGCTCCACCCGTGCGTACGCCGCTCGGCCTGGGCTGCCGGTCAGGCCGTGCACGAGGGTGCTGCCGGCCACGACCGCGGTGCCGGCGGTGACCACGAGCCCGCTGCAGGGCACCCGCCCGCCCACCTCGAGCAGGTAGTAGAGCGCGGAGACCCCGATCGGCCCGAACCAGCCGAGGAAGAGCGCGTCGCGGCGGGGCAGCCGCAGGACCGGGGCGAGCGCCAGCAGCCACGGCAGCCGACGCAGGAGCAGCACCCCGACGACCAGCAGCACCAGTGCCCACCCGGTCTCGGCCCAGGCCGACCACGGCAGGGCGACGCCGAGCAGCACGAAGACCGGCAGCACGGCGTACTTGTTGAGCGCCTCGTCGATGGTCAGTGCGCGCACCCGGTCGTCGCTGGTCCAGGTCGCGTTCAGCACCAGCCCGGCCACGAAGACGGCGAGCACGGCGCCGACGTCGAGAAGGCGTGCGGCCGAGAGGACGCCGAGCGCCAGCACCAGGGTGAAGAGGACCGCCTGCGCCGGGCTCGTGTCCCGGTGCTGCTCGCCCAGCCGCACCGCCCGGCCGGCACCCCACCCGGCGGCGGCCCCGAGCGCCAGCGCACCCAGGACGCTGCGCAGCACCTCGAGGCCGGCCTCACCGGCGGTCAGCGGACCGGCGACCGCCACCGCCACCACGACCAGCGGCAGAGCCAGGCCGTCGTTGGCGCCCGACTCCAGCGACAGCAGCTGACGGGTGCGCTCGTCGATGTCGCGCTCGGCCGGCCCGCCGGTCACCACGCTCGAGCTGAGCACCGGGTCGGTGGGGCAGACCGCGACGCCGAGCAGGAGGGCCGCGGCGGCGCCCAGCCCGGCGGTCGGCCCCAGCACCGCCCAGGCGACGCCGGCCGACGCCAGCGCCATCACCGGCATCAGCACTCCCAGCAGGAGCCCCACCGAGCCCGCGCGGCGGCGTACGTCGGCGATCGGGTAGCGCAGGGCGATCGCCATCATCGACACCGCGAGCAGCACCACCGCCACCTCCCGGAGCTCGTGAGAGCCCGCGCCCAGCGCGGGCAGCACCGCCCACCCGAGCACCTGGGGCCCCACCAGCACCCCGGCCACCACCGCCAGCAGCGGCTCGGAGACCGGCAGCCGGTCGATGCTGGAGGACAGGGCGGCGACCCCCAGACCCAGGACCGCCACCACGACGACGACCACCTCGACGTGCATGGGACCACCCGACCCGTCCGCCCCCGGCGCCCGCTTCACCCGCCCGAGCGGGTCTCATGCGCCCCGAGGCAGCCGTGTGACCAGGCACACACCGCGTTGAACGATCCAATATGCGGGGTTAAAAAGCGGCGGTACATTCGCCGAAGTCCCAGGCGGGGACCCTCATCGGCACCGCACCAGGACCCTACAAAAGTCGCCGGCAACGAGGCCACGCGATCCACACCAGCTCCACGACACACCGTCGATACGCTCGACGGCCGGGGCGCCGTCCCCGCATCCGCGAGGCCAGGCCCCGCGAATGCGCGAGAGGTAAGAGGCAGATGACCGCCCACCAGGCACTCACCGACGCTCCCACGACCCACCAGGGCATCCTGGACTTCGTCGCGGAGGTCGCGGCGATGACCAAGCCCGACGAGATCTACTGGTGCACCGGCTCCGACGAGGAGTGGACCAAGCTGACCGACGCGCTCGTCGGCACCGGCACGTTCACCCAGCTCAACCCGAGCATCAAGCCGAACTCGTACTACGCGGCTTCCGACCCCATCGACGTGGCGCGCGTCGAGGACCGCACCTACATCTGCTCGGTCGACGAGAAGGACTGCGGGCCCACCAACAACTGGATGGCGCCCGACGAGATGAAGTCGATCATGCGCGGTCTCTACGACGGATGCATGACCGGTCGCACCATGTACGTCATCCCCTTCGTGATGGGTCACCTCGAGTCCGAGAAGCCGATGTTCGGCATCGAGCTGACCGACTCCGCCTACGTCACCGCCTCGATGCGCGTCATGGCCCGGATGGGCGCCAAGGTCCTGGACCGGATGACCGAGCTCGACGCCGACTTCGTGCAGGCCGTGCACTCCGTGGGCCACCCCCTCGCCGAGGGCCAGGCCGACGTGAAGTGGCCCTGCAACGACACCAAGTACATCGTGCAGTTCCCCGAGGAGCGCGCGATCTGGTCCTACGGCTCCGGCTACGGCGGCAACGCCCTGCTGGGCAAGAAGTGCTACGCGCTGCGCATCGCCTCGGTGATGGCCCGCGACGAGGGCTGGCTCGCCGAGCACATGCTGATCCTCAAGCTCACCAGCCCCCAGGGCGTGACCAAGTACGTCGCCGCGGCCTTCCCCAGCGCCTGCGGCAAGACCAACCTGGCGATGCTGCAGCCCACCATCCCGGGCTGGAAGGTCGAGACGCTCGGCGACGACATCGCCTGGATGCGCATCGGCGAGGACGGGCGCCTCTGGGCGGTCAACCCCGAGTACGGCTTCTTCGGCGTGGCGCCGGGCACCAACGAGCACACCAACCCCAACGCCATGCGCACCATCAACAAGGGCAACTCGGTCTTCACCAACGTCGCGCTCACCGAGGACGGCGACGTGTGGTGGGAGGGCCTGGAGAACCCGCCGGCGAAGGCCACCTCGTGGAAGGGCGAGCCCTGGACCCCCGAGTCCGACGAGCTCTCCAGCCACCCCAACAGCCGCTACTGCACCCCGATCAAGCAGTGCGACATCCTCGCGGCCGAGTACGACGACCCGCGCGGCGTGCCGATCGACGCCATCCTCTTCGGTGGTCGCCGCAAGACCACCGTGCCGCTGGTCTTCGAGGCCCGCGACTGGACCCACGGCACCTTCCTCGGCGCCACCCTCTCCTCGGAGACCACCGCCGCCGCGACCGGCGCGGTCGGCGTGGTGCGCCGCGACCCGATGGCGATGCTGCCCTTCATCGGCTACAACGCCGGTGACTACTTCAGCCACTGGATCAACATCGGCAAGGACAACGACGCCTCCAAGCTGCCGCGGATCTTCTACGTCAACTGGTTCCGCCGCGCCCAGCTCGATGACGGGAGTGAGGGCGGCTTCCTGTGGCCCGGCTTCGGCGAGAACAGCCGCGTGCTGAAGTGGGTCGTGGAGCGCATCGACGGCCAGGCCGCCGCCGTGGAGACCCCCATCGGCCACGTCCCGACCCCGGAGTCGCTCGACACCGAGGGCCTCGACATGAGCGACGAGGCGCTGCTGGCCGCGCTCGAGGTCGACGCCGAGGAGTGGAAGGCCGAGATCCCGCAGATCCAGGAGTGGTTCGAGAAGTTCGGCGACGACCTGCCGGGCGTGCTCTGGACCGAGCTCGACGGCCTCAAGGCCCGCCTGGGCGTCTGAGCCACCCGCGCGCCCCGCGCGCCAGCACCGGACCCCGCTCCCCCACCGGGAGCGGGGTCCGTGCATTCCGGTCGGCCCCGCGGGGTACACCCGTGTGACAGGATCGCCCTCTCGGAGTCCCGCCGCCGGGCAGTCCCCCGGCAGACCCGCACCCAGGGCGCACCCGCCCCGTCAGCACAGGAGGACCAGGTGTCGAGCTACGGACCCGAGCACCGTGCGCTGCTGGAGTCGCAGGCAGCGCCGTTGTACGAGGCGGCCGTCGCCGAGGGCGGGCTGCGCACCGACGACCCCCGCCTCGCCGAGGAGGCCGAGACCCGCCCCGCGTTCGACCTGCTCGTCGAGCTGGGCCTGCTGCACCTGGACCCCGAGGGCGCGTCGTACCTGCCCGAGGACCCGACCAGCGTGCAGTCGCGGGTCGTCTCGCCGTTGAGCCAGGACGCCGGCCGCCTGCTCGAGGAGTCCTCGCAGTGGGCCCGGGCCTTCGGCGGCCTGGCCCAGACCTGGCGACGCGCCCCGCACAGCGAGCGCGGCGGGCCGTTCACCTACCTGCGCGACCACGCCATCAGCACCTACCTCGACGGTCTCGTGGCCGAGGTCGAGGAGGAGATGCTCACCGCCCAGCCGCAGGCCGGCCGCGACGCCGCCACGCTCGAGGCCGCCGCCCGGCGTGACATCGCGGCGCTCGAACGGGGCGTGCGCATCCGCACGCTCTACCAGCACAGCGCCCGGCGCAGCACGGTCACGCACCGCTACGTGGCGTCGGTGACCGAGCGGGGCGCGGAGGTCCGCACCCTCGACGAGTTCTTCAACCGGATGATCGTCGTCGACCGGCGGGTCGCGGTGATCCCGGGCGGCGACGACCTGCGGGTGGCCATCGCGGTGCGCGAGCCGTCGGTGGTGGCCTACCTCGTCGACGTCTTCGAGCGGGCCTGGGAGCGCGGGCGCGCCTTCACCAACAAGGACACCTCGATGCTCAAGGACATCGCCGTGGAGCAGCGGCAGATGACCATCAGGATGCTCGTCGAGGGCCACGCCGACCCGGTCAGCGCCAAGCGCCTGGGCGTCAGCCCCCGGACCTACGCCGGCTACGTCGCGGATCTCAAGGACGAGTACGAGGCGGAGACCCGCTTCCAGCTGGGCTACACCATGGGCCGCCTGGGCCTCTCGGGCACCGAGTCGGACGCCTCGCGGGCCGGGTCGCGCACGGACCCCGACGACGCGGCCGAGGGCGAGGGCTGAGGACGCACCAGAGGCCCCACCGGGACGGATGGGGCCTCTGGTGAACGGCGACGCCGCAGCGGGGGGACGCTGGCGTCAGCCGGTCAGGGGGCGACTGAGGGGGGACGGCTCAGGGCGCCTTGCGGCAGTAGCCGCCGCAACCCCAGCTGCTGTCCATGGCCTGGGCGGGGGCCACGAACCCGAGCATCCCGACGGTGACGGCGGTGGTGGCGACGACGAGCCCGGCCTTGCGGACGATCTTCATGGTGAACCTTCCTGGTGCTCCGGTCGGGCCAGGTCGTGGCCCGTGGGGTCCGAGTCTGCCCCAGCCACGGCCCCGCGACACCGTGAGCGCCGGGCCATGTTCGTGCAATGCACAAACATGCAGACGGGCGCGTGGCGGCGGCAGGGCGCCCGGACCCGGACGTGGCACGACCCCCGAGGTCCTGGGGACCTGCGGGGGTCGTGCGCTGGCGGAGGCGGAGGGATTTGAACCCTCGATGGGGTTGTAGCCCCAAACCCGCTTAGCAGGCGGGCGCCATAGACCGGACTAGGCGACGCCTCCCGGCAGCGCCGACAGGCTACAAGGCCGGGGCCGCCCGCCACCAATCAGGGCGCCCGCGGACCTCAGCCGAGGGGCCGGTGGCCCTGGCCGGCCCGCAGGCGGCGCTGCATCTCGCGCACGAACTGCTCCCGGTCCACTGCCAGCGCCTCGACGGGGATCGTGGTGGCGCGCGCGTCCTCCAGGTGCAGCACGAGGCAGTCGATGCCGCGCACGGTGGTGGTCGCGGCCTGGCTCACCTCGCCCCACCGGGCCCGCTTCACGCCGGCACCGCGCACCGGCCCCACGACGTACCCCTCGCTCTCGGCGCGCAGCACGAAGGCCCGGTTGCGCAGCCACCAGCCCAGGCCGAAGACGCCCGCGACGCCCACGCCCAGCAGCACGACCAGCACGTCGGCGTTGACGCCGCTCACCGCGACGACGGCGGTGCCGGCGAACATCACCAGCGCCAGGGCCACGAGGCTGAGCCCGACCAGACGCACCGTGAATGCCTGCGCGAAGCGGTAGTCGTGCGGCGTGGGGAGCGGCGTACCGGACATGACCCGATTCCACACCACCGCTCTCGCGGGGCGCCACCCGGGCGCCCGGGCGCGGTCTTCTAGAGTGACCTGGCACGCGCCGGGCCCGGCGCGGGCACGGAGGGGTGCCGGAGTGGCCTATCGGAACCGCCTTGAAAGCGGTCGTAGGGAGACCTACCGCGGGTTCGAATCCCGCCCCCTCTGCCAGGCTCCCCGACGCCGTCGCTCAGCGGGTGAGGGTGAGCAGCAGGTCGCCCTCCTGGACGACGTCGCCCGGCGCGACCTTGATCGCCACCACGGTGCCGGCGTGCTCGGCGATGACCGGGATCTCCATCTTCATCGACTCCAGCAGCACCACCGTGTCGCCGACCTCGACGTGCTCCCCGGCGGCGACCGCCACCTCGAGCACGTTGGCGACCATCTCCGCCGCGATCTGCTGCACCTGTTCACGAGCCACGACTCGAACCTAGCCGTTACCGGCAGGTACGCCGGATCCGTCGCCCAGCGGTGCGAGGGACCGGCTCAGAGCAGCGCCTGGCCGCGCGCCGGCTCGGGCCGCCCGGCCGCCCGCTCCTCCGCGCGTCGCGCACGGCGACCGCGGGGCCCGGTCAGGCGCAGGTCGAGGCGGATCAGCGCGGCGCCGATGAGCACGCCGATCACCAGGCCGTAGCCGATCGAGAGGCCCACCTCGAGCAGCGCGACCGACGGGTTCATCATCGAGCTGGCCACCGACGCGGTGGCGGCCACGCCGAAGGCGCTGACCCACCAGCCCTGCCGGCGCCGGGCCCGCATGTGGCAGCCCCACACGAGCGCCGGCACGCCGAGCACGGTGGCGATGGGGCGCGGGAAGGCGCCCAGGTTCTCGCGTGACCAGCGCACCACGTCGAGCAGGTCGGTGACCATGGCGCCGGGGCCGTAGCGGCGCAGCAGCTCGGCGTAGGCCAGGGTGAGCAGCAGCAGCGCACCGCCCACCAGCACGATCAGCAGCCCGCGCCGGCCCAGGCCGTGGAACCCGGCGCCGAGGCGGAAGACCAGGGCGAAGACGCCCAGCAGCGCCAGGCCGAGGGTGGCGTACTCGAAGCTGACCACGCTGACCACCGGCTCGAAGCCGACCACCGCCAGCGCCCCGACGGCGGCGACGAGGGTGGCCAGCAGCGCCTCGCGGGCCGCGTGCCGCAGCCGGCGCGCCGGCACGGTGCCCATCACCGCCAGCACGGCGGCCACCACGCAGGTCCAGACCGCCGCCCCGGTGCGCAGCCGCTCCTCGTCGAGCACCAGCACCGCGACCCCGATGGCCACCGCGAGGGTGCCGAAGACCACCGGACGCCCGCCGGTGCGCGCGGCCAGCGCCCAGGTGAAGGCCCCGCCCACGGCGACCGACCCGACACCGGGCAGCCACGCCGGGCCCAGCTCGAGCACGCCCGCCACCAGCACCGCCAGCCCCCCGACCACCATGACCGACCAGGCCACCAGCGGCCAGCGCGAGCCGGCCAGGCGGTCGACCGAGCTGCTGACCTGCGCGAGGCGGAGGGAGACGGCTGACGACACGTCGACGAAGGCTACAACCGGCAGTTGGCCAGCGACGGGTTGGTGCGGCGCGCCTCGGCCAGCCGAGCGAGGTCCACCACACCCTCGACCAGTCCCGCGTCGGGACCGGCCTCGGCGAGCACGTCGCCCAGCGGGTCGACGAGCATGGAGTGCCCGCTGTAGCGCGGCGCGGGCTGCCCCGCGGCAGCGACGTACACGGTGTTCTCGATCGCGCGGGCGCGCAGCAGGGTGCGCCAGTGCTCGACCTTGCGCTCGCCGGCCACCCAGGCCGCCGGCACCAGCAGCAGCTCGGCGCCGGCGTCGACCAGCAGCCGGGCCAGCTCGGGGAAGCGCAGGTCGTAGCAGGTCATCAGCCCCACCCGGACGCCGCCGACATCGACCAGCGCCGGGGTCGGCTCGCCGGCGCTCAGCCGGTCGGACTCGCGGTAGCCGAAGGAGTCGTAGAGGTGGATCTTGCGGTACTCCGCCTCCGCGGCGCCGCGCACCAGCAGCGTGTTCCAGGGCCGCTGCGGGTCGGGACCGGTCTCGAACATGCCGGCCACGACCGTCGTACGCCGCTCGTCGGCCACGCGGGCCAGCTCGGCGCCGAAGGGGCCGTCGACCGCCTCGGCGTCGGCGCTGACGTCGGAGCCGGCGGAGCCGAAGTCGCGGGCGAACGCCTCGGGCAGCACGACGAGGTCGTGGCCCTCGGGCACCACCTGCGCCAGGCGGGCGCGGTTGACGGCGGGATCGGTGTCGGAGGCCTCCTGGACCAGGGCGACGCGCAGCGTGGTCATGGACACCAGCCTGCCAGCCGCGGGCGCTGCTGCCATCCTGCTGGCGTGGAGCCCGACGACCTGAGCGACCTCGCGGACCCGTCCTTCAGCGCCGTGGTGCTGGCCGGGGGCACCGCCGTGCGCCTCGACGGGGCCGACAAGGCCTCGGTCGAGCTGCACGGGCGCACCCTGCTGACCCACGCCCTCGACGCCTGCCTCGACGCCAGGGAGGTGGTCGTGGTGGGCGACCCGGTGCCGACCCACCGGCCGGTCACCTTCACCCGCGAGGACCCCCGCCACGGCGGGCCGGTCGCGGCCCTGCTGACCGGGCGCGACGCGCTGCTGCGCCCGGCGCGTCTGCTCGGGGTGCTCGCCGTCGACATGCCGCACGTGGGCCCGGGGACCTTCGCCCGGCTGCGGAGGGCGGTCGGCGGCAGGGTGGACGCGCCGGTCGAGCGCGACGGGGCGGTGCTGGTGGCCCCCGACGGGCGGCACGCGCTGGCGCTGGTGCTGCGCACCGACCGGCTCGACGACGTACGCCCCACCCACGAGGAGCAGCACGGCATGGCGCTGCGGCGCCTCCTGGCCCGCCTCGACCTCGCCGAGGTCCCCGCCCTGGGCCGCGAGCACCGTGACGTCGACACCTGGGCCGACCTGCGCGACCTCGCCGACGACTGACCCGTCCCCCTGCGCCGGGTCGTGGTCTGGGTCGTGGCCTGGGTCGTGGCCTGGGTCGTGGTCCCCTGACGCGTCCTGGCGCGTCCTCAGGCACACGACCCGGACCACGACCTGGACGACGAGGTACGCCGGTGTTGCGCCGGACGGGCCGGGTCGCCAGGCTTTGCCCGTGAACCTCCACGACTGGATCGACGAGCTCTGCGACGCCCTCGACCTCGACACGGAGGTCGACGAGGCGTTGCTGCTCGACCTGGCCCGCGACGTGGCGCACGCCGTGGCGCGACCGGCCGCGCCGCTGTCGACGTACCTCCTCGGCCTCGCCGCGGGCGCCAGGGGCGGTGGCCCCGCCGTGGTCGAGGAGCTCGCCGAGCGGGTGCGCGCGCTGGCCGACGGCTGGGACCAGCCGGCCGCGACCGACACCCCCACCGCGGCGGCCGACGACCTGGGCACCGACGCCGCCCAGGACGACCTCGACGGGGCGACCGACCCGCTCACCGAGATCGAGGACCTCGACGACCTCCTGGGGCGCGACCCCGAGCCCGGGCGCCAGCCCGGCCACGAGGCCGCTGAGGAGGAGTAGGCGCGGCCCCTAGGGTGGGGGCATGCGTGCTGTCGTCGCCGAAGGGTCCGGCGGACCCGAGATCCTGTCCGTGGCCGAGCTGCCCGACCCCGCCCCGGGGCCCGGCGAGGTGCTGGTCGAGGTGGCCGCGGCCGGCCTCAACCGCGCCGACCTGCTGCAGCGCCAGGGCTTCTACCCGCCGCCGCCCGGCGCCTCCGAGGTCATCGGCATGGAGTGCTCCGGCACCGTCGCCGCGCTCGGCGAGGGTGTCGAGGGCTGGGCCGTGGGCGACGCGGTCTGCTGCCTGCTCGCCGGCGGCGGCTACGCGTCGTACGTCGTGGTGCCGGCGGGGCAGGTGATGCCGGTGCCCGACGGGGTCGACCTGGTCACGGCCGCCGCGCTGCCCGAGGTGGCGGCGACGGTGTGGTCGAACGTCTTCATGGTGGCCGGCCTGCGGCCCGAGGAGTCGCTGCTGGTGCACGGCGGGGCCGGCGGGATCGGCACCTTCGCGATCCAGCTGGCGCACGCGCTGGGGGCCCGGGTGCTGACCACGGGCGGCACCCCCGAGAAGCTCGCGTTCTGCCGCGAGCTCGGGGCCGACGTGGCCATCGACTACCGCGAGCAGGACTTCGTCGAGGTGGTGCGCCAGAGCACCGACGGCGGGGTCGACGTCGTGCTCGACAACATGGGCGCCAAGTACCTCGCCCGCAACGTCGAGGCCCTGGCCACCGAGGGACGGCTCGTCGTGATCGGCATGCAGGGCGGCACCAAGGCAGAGATCGACCTGAGCGTGCTGCTGCGCAAGCGCGCAGCGGTCATCGCCACCTCGCTGCGCTCGCGGCCCGTCAGCGAGAAGTTCGCCATCTGCGCTGCGGTCGTCGAGCACGTGTGGCCGCTGGTCGCCGACGGGTCGGTGCGCCCGGTGGTGCACGGCACGATGCCGCTGGAGCAGGTGCGCCAGGCGCACGAGCTGATGGGCTCCGGCGCGCACACCGGCAAGATCCTGCTCACCCTGTAGGGCCGCAGCGGCGCACCACGCCGCCTCCTAGGCTGGGGCCCATGAGCCAGCACCCCGACGAGCAGTCCCAGTCCGACGCCCCGTCCGACGCCCAGTCCGCGGGCCAGTCCGGCGACCAGGGCTCCCCCGCCGGGGAACAGGACCAGCACGTCGTCATCGTCGGCCCCGACGGCCAGCCGATGGGGACCCTGCCCGCCTCAGCGCTCGCACAGGCCCAGCAGCAGGACGACGAGGCCGGTGAGCGCTCGATCACCGAGCTGGTCGAGCAGCCGGCCAAGGTGATGCGCATCGGCAGCATGATCAAGCAGCTGCTCGAGGAGGTGAAGGCGGCCCCGCTCGACGAGGCGAGCCGCCAGCGCCTCAAGGGCATCCACCAGGCCTCGATCACCGAGCTCGAGGACGGGCTGGCGCCCGAGCTGGTCGAGGAGCTCGACCGGCTCTCGCTGCCCTTCACCGAGGAGGGCACGCCCAGCGAGGGCGAGCTGCGCATCGCGCAGGCCCAGCTGGTGGGGTGGCTCGAGGGCCTCTTCCACGGCATCCAGACCGCCATCTACGCCCAGCAGATGGCCGCCAAGGCCCAGTTCGAGCAGATGCGCCGCAGCCTGCCCGCCGGGCCGGGGGCCCACGGCGCCCAGCCGGGCCAGCCCGGTCAGCCGGGTCAGGCCCCGGGCGCCGACCACGGCGACTCCGGCGGCATGTACCTCTGACCCGCCCCGAACTTCGCACCGAGCCGGCCCGAACTTCGCACTGAGCCGGCCCGAACTTCACCCCGAGTCGGCCCGTCCTTCCCACGGTGTCGATCCAGGTCCGCAGTCGGAGGGCGCCGGCCGGGTCAGCGGGAAGTTTGCGCCGGGTCGGCGGGAAGTTTGGGCCGGGTCGGGGGGAGGTATGGGCCGGGTCGGCGGGAAGTTTGCGCCGGGTCAGCGGGAAGTTTGGGCCGGGTCGGCGGGAGGTTTGGGCCGGGTCAGCGGCGGGCGAGGCGGCGGGCCAGCACCAGGCCGAGGCCGCCGACCAGCACCATCGCGGCGCCCGGAGCCAGGGCCCGGGGCAGGGGGGTGGGCTCGGCGAGGTCGAGCCGCTCGAACTGCGCCGCGGGCGGCTCGGCGGCCACGGGCGGGCTCGGGTTGGGGAAGATCTCCTCGATGTCGCGCACCAGTGCCGCGTCGCGGGTGGCGGTGCCGCTGTCGCCGGCGGCCACGAAGCGGCCCTCGGTCTCGGGGTCGGCGCTGACGAAGAAGACGTAGGACTCCTCGTCCTGCAGGCGCCCCAGGTCACACCCGCCCGAGCTGCGGGTGGTGACGACCTCGACCTCGACCTCGGTGACCCGGCTGGTGCCCTTGTAGACCAGGTCGACGGCGACCTGGTGGGTCAGCTCGACGCCGCGCTGGCCACCCGAGCGGCGCTCGGCGCTGCTGGAGACCACGGTGCCGGAGAAGACGGCCTGGGCCTGGCGGGCCTGCGAGCTCACCGAGGTGTCGCTGTCGCACCGCTCACCGGTGGCTCCCGCGGGCGTCAGGAGGGCCCCCGCGCCGAGCAGCAGCCCCGACCCGAGGAGCACCGCGAGCACCAGGCTGCCCACCACCGCGAACGGCCCGGACGGGCGCGCGGTCAGTCGTCGAGGGCTCGGCACGCTGACATGAGACCAGATCACAGGTCGAACACACCAGCCAGGACCCGCGCCACGCCGTCGTCGTCGTGACCTGGGGCGACGTGGTCGGCGACCTCGGTGACCGTCGGGTGCGCGTCGGCCATGGCGTACGACGTGCCGGCCCACCCGAGCATCGGCAGGTCGTTGGGCATGTCCCCGAAGGCGATCACCTCGTCGGCGGCGATGCCGCGCTCGGCGCAGAGCAGCTCGAGCGTCGAGGCCTTGGTCACCTGCGGACCGCTGATCTCGAGCAGCGTGGTCGACGACGACCACGTGATCACCAGCCGGCCGCCGGTGACCTCCTCGGCGACGTCCCAGAACTCCTGGGGCGCCAGCTCCTCGTGGCGCGCGAGCAGCTTGAGGGCCGGGCCGTCGAAGAGCTCCTCGACCGGGGCGCGCCGGGCCGCGTCGGGCACCTGGTAGCGCTCCATGAAGCCGGGCTCGAGCTCGATGCCACGCATCGTCTCGACGGCGTACGACGTGCCGGGCACGGCCGTGCGCAGGGCCGCGCAGACCTCCAGCCCCAGCTGCGGCTCGATCGGCCGCTCGAGCACGGCGCGGTCGCCGGTGACGTCCCAGACCAGCGCGCCGTTGGAGATGATCGCCAGCCCGTGGGCGCCCACGTGCTCGAAGACGTCGGCGGCCCAGCGCAGCGGGCGGCCGGTGACGAAGACGACCGGCACGTCGCGGCGGTCGAGCTCGAGCAGCACCTCGCGGGTGTACGCCGACACGGTGCCGTCGCTGCGCACCAGCGTGCCGTCGAGGTCGGTCGCGACGAGCCGGGGCAGCCGGGGCACCCCGGCCGGCGGCACAGCGGCGCCGCTCACGGCGCGGCCACCGGCAGCGGGCGCACCATCACCAGGCGCCCGTCCTCGTCGGAGCCGCGCAGGCCGGTGAAACCGCAACGGGCGAGCACCCGCAGGCTGGCGCGGTCGTCGGGCTCGACCGCGGCACGCACCCGGACACCGGCCGCGTCGAGGGCCGCCACCAGCCCGGCCAGCGCCTCGCTGGCGAAGCCCCAGCCGCGCGCCTCGGGCACCAGCCCGAAGCCCACCTCGACCTCGGGCACCCCGTCGTCGGCGGGTGACGGCGCGCCGAAGCAGCCGATCGAGCCCAGCACGGTGCGCCCGCGCACCACGTGACGGGGGCTCCAGGCGCTGTGCGGCTCGTAGAGCGTCGCGGCGTCGCGGTCGTCGGGCCGCGGGTAGTCGGCGTGCCACTCGGGGCGCCGGCGCCCGGCGGCGATGTCGGCGGCCTCGCCGGGGCTCCACACCACGAGCAGCAGCCGCTCGGTGCGGACCTCCAGCGGCAGCACCCCCGGCTGCGGCACGGCGCTGCTCACGCGGGCCACCACCGCGACATCTCGACCGCCGCGCCGTCGTCGTCGACGGTCGAGGTCACCGCGTCGGCGACCGAGCGCACCTCCTCGACGGCCTGGCCCATCGCCACGCCGCGACCGGCCCAGGTGAGCATCTCGACGTCGTTGCGTCCGTCGCCGATGGCCAGCACGTCGGCGGCCTCGACGCCCAGCTCGCGGCACACGACCTCGAGGCCCGAGGCCTTCGAGACCCCGACCGGTGCCAGGTCGAGCCAGGCCGTCCAGCCCACGACGTAGTCGGTGCCGTGCAGGCCCAGCCGCCCGGCCAGCGCGACGAACTCCTCGACGGTGGCGTCGGGGTCGCGGATGATCACGCGGCTGACCGGCTCGGCGACCATCGACTCGACCTCGCTGAGGATCATCTCGCCCGACAGCTCGCCCATCGGGAAGTGCCGGTTGACCAGGTAGCCCCGGCCCCGTTCCTCGACGGCCACCAACGCCTGCGGGTGCTCGGTCAGCACCGCGGCGACCGCGGCGCGGGCGTCGAAGGTCTCCTCGTGCACCACCTGCATCGGCGGGTAGCGGAAGACCACGGCCCCGTTGGAGGCCACCACCCACACCGGGGAGTCCTCGGTGGCCAGGCCGAGCAGATCGGCGACCCCGGTCATCCCGTCGGGCGAGCGGCCCGAGGCGAGCACGACGTGCGCACCCTTCTCCTGCGCGCGGCGTACGGCGTCGTGGACCGCGGGGGTGATCTCCTCGTGGGAGGTGCCGGTGCCGTCGATCCAGCGCAGCAGGGTGCCGTCGATGTCGAGGGCGACCAGGCGCGGGGTCCAGGAGGTCATCGGGTGACCGGCTCGATGACCTTCAGGCCGCCCAGGTGGGGCTGGAGCGCGGCGGGCACCCGCACCGAGCCGTCGGCCTGCTGGTGGGTCTCGAGGATCGCCACGATGGTGCGGGTCATCGCGCACAGCGTGCCGTTGAGGGTGGCGACCGGGCGCATCTCGGTGCCCTTGTCGGTGGCGAAGCGCCCGCGGGTGTCGAGGCGGCGGGTCTGGAAGTCGGTGCAGTTCGAGGTCGAGGTCAGCTCGCGGTACTTGCCCTGGGTGGGGATCCAGGCCTCGCAGTCGAACTTGCGGATCGCCGAGAGCCCCAGGTCGCCGGCGGCGACGTCGATGACCTGGTAGGCCAGCTCGAGCTTGTCGAGGAACGCCTTCTCCCAGCCCAGCAGCCGCTGGTGCTCGGCCTCGGCGTCCTCGAGCGTGGTGTAGACGAACATCTCGACCTTGTCGAACCAGTGCACCCGGATGATGCCCTTGGTGTCCTTGCCGTGCGAGCCGGCCTCCTTGCGGAAGCAGGGGCTGAACGCGGCGTAGCGCAGCGGCAGGTCGTCGCCGTCGAGGATCTCGTCGGAGTGGTAGGCGGCCATCGGCACCTCGGAGGTGCCCACGAGGTAGAGCTCCTCGCCCTCGATGCGGTAGACGTCGTCGGCGGCCTGGCCCAGGAAGCCGGTGCCCTCCATGGCGCGCGGGCGCACCAGCGACGGCGGCACGACCTGGGTGAAGCCGGCCTCGCGGGCCTGCTCCATCGCCAGGTTGACCAGCGCCAGCTCGAGCTGGGCGCCGATGCCGGTGAGGAAGTAGAAGCGGCTGCCCGAGACCTTGGCGCCGCGCTCGATGTCGATCGCGCCGAGCATCCGGCCCAGCTCGACGTGGTCGCGCGGCTCGAAGCCCTCGGCGGCGAAGTCGCGGGGCGTGCCGACGGTCTCCAGCACCACGAAGTCGTCCTCGCCGCCCGGCGGGGTCTCCTCGGAGGTCAGGTTGGGCATCGAGGCCAGCGCGTCCTGCCAGGTCGCCTCGGCCTCGCCCTGCGCGGCCTCGGCGGCCTTGACGTCGGCCGCCAGCGTCTTGGTCTGCGCCAGCAGCGCCTGCTTCTCCTCGCCCTGGGCCTGGGGGATCTGCTTGCCGAGCTGCTTCTGCTCGGCCCGCTTCGTCTCGTACGCCGCGATGGCGGCGCGGCGAGCGGTGTCGGCGGCCAGGGCGCGGTCGACCACCTCGGCGGACAGGCCGCGCTTGGCGAGCGAGGCTCGGACGCGGTCGGGGTCGTCGCGCAGGATGCGGGGATCGATCATGGGGTGAAGGCTATCGCCGGGCCCCGCAGCGCCTCACCCCCGTTGTGGACAGCCGCGTCACCCATACTGGTCGGCGTGCTGGACCGCTCCCGATACGTGCTGCTGAGCTGGGCTGCTGCCTGCTTCGTGCTCTTCGCCCTCCTCGCCCTCGCCGTGTCCGGCGGATGGGGCCCGCTCTCGGGCCTCGACGACCGCGGGGAGCCGCTGGCGGCCGACGCGGTCGACGTCGACTGGCTCGACGCCCCGCTGCGGCTGGTCGAGACCGCGCTCGGCACGATCGGCATGACGGTGCTGACCGTGGTGCTGGCGGTGGCGATGTTCGCGCGCGGGCACCGGCGCGCGGCGGCGTACACGGTCGTGGTGATGGGGCTGGCCGCCCTGGCCACCACCGGCCTCAAGCTGCTCGTGGCCCGCGAGCGCCCCGACTGGCAGACCGAGGCGGGCTCGCTGACCAGCAACGCCTTCCCGTCGGGCCACGCCTCGTCGACGGCCGCCTACGCCACGGTCTGCGTGGTGCTGGCGATCATGCTCGTACGCCGCCTGGGCACCCGCCGCCTGGTGTACGCCGCCGCCGCGGTGCTGGTCGTCGTGGCCGGGCTCGACCGGGTGCTGCTGGGGCGCCACTACGCCACCGACGTGGTCGCGGGGGTGCTCCTCGGGGTCGGGGTGGGCCTGCTGGTGCTGGCGCTCTACTCGCCGCTGCCGCGCAGCCACGCGGTCAAGGCCGAGCCGCTGCCCGAGGCGATCCCGACGCAGCGGTGCCTCGCGGTGGTGCTGAACCCGATCAAGGTCGAGGACGAGGGCGCCTTCCGCCACACGGTCTCGGTGATGGCGGCCGAGGCCGGCTGGTCGGAGCCGACGTGGCACCTGACCACGATCGAGGACCCCGGCACCGGCATGGCCGCCGAGGCAGCGGTCGCGGGCGCCGACATGGTGCTGGTCTGCGGCGGCGACGGCACCGTGCGCGAGGTGTGCGCCGAGCTGGCCGGCACCGGCATCCCGGTCGGCATCGTGCCGGCCGGCACCGGCAACCTGCTGGCCCGCAACCTCGGCATCCCGCTCTACCTGCGCGCCGCGATCGACGTGGCCCTGACCGGGCAGGACCGGGCCATCGACATGGTCGCCGTCGAGGGCGACGGCATCGAGGGCACCCACTTCATGGTGATGGCCGGGATGGGCTTCGACGCCGCGATCATGGAGGGCGTCAACGAGGACATCAAGAAGCGGGTCGGCTGGCTGGCCTACGTGCTCAGCGGCCTGAAGTCGCTGATGTTCCCGTCGATGAAGGTGGAGGTCTCGGTCGACGGGGCCGAGTTCACCACCCACCGCGCGCGCACCGTCGTCGTCGGCAACGTCGGCTTCCTGCAGGCCGGGATGCCGCTGCTGCCCGACGCGACCATCGACGACGGCCAGCTGGACGTGGTGATCCTGCACCCGCGCAACTTCTTCGCCTGGATCCCGCTGGCCTGGCGGGTGCTGCTCAAGCGCAAGCACACCGACGAGCTGGTCGACCGCAAGACCGGCGCCTCGGTGGTGGTGCGCACCAAGGAGGAGACCCCCCGCCAGCTCGACGGCGACTCGATCGGCCCGGGCCGCGAGCTGCGGATGGAGTGCATCCACGGCCGGTTGCTGGTGCGCGTCCCGCGCTGACGGCCCGGCGCCGAGCCTGCGGCCTCAGCCGCGGGCGGCGGAGATCGCCTCCTCCTCCTCGGGGGAGAGCTGCTGGTCGCAGGTCCAGCCGGCGACCGACTTGGCGTAGGTGCGGGCCTCGCTGCGCCCGTGGATCGAGGTCAGCACGATCCCGAAGCCGGCGTCGTCGAGCAGGGCCACCGACCACGACAGGTGCCCGCCCATGTCGCCGAACGCGTCGTAGCGCACCACCGCGAGGTGGCGCAGCGCGTCGCGGGCCTCGGTGCGCAGCGCGGCGACCTCCTGGCGCAGCCCGACCACGTCCTCGGGCAGCGCGTCGGCACCTCCCGCCGACCCGGTCGGCGTACGCCGCAGGGCGTGGGCGGCGAGGGCGAGGGCGGCCAGGGAGACCACCAGGGAGACGACGGTGAGGGCGAGCACGCGGCCGACCCTAGACTCACCGCGTGCCCACCGTGCGACGCATCGCCTACCAAGGCGAACCCGGAGCGAACTCCCACATCGTGTGCCAGGAGCACTACCCCGACTGGGAGGCCCTGGCCTGCGCCTCCTTCGAGGACGTCTTCGCCGCCGTCGAGGGCGGCGAGGCCGACCTGGCGATGATCCCGATCGACAACTCGATCGCGGGCCGGGTCGCCGACATCCACCACTTCCTGCCGGCCTCGACGCTCTACATCGTGGGCGAGCACTTCCTGCGGATCCGCTTCCACCTGATGGCGGTCCCCGGCGCCGACCTGAGCACGATCCGCACCGTGCACAGCCACGTGCACGCGCTGGGCCAGTGCCGGCGCATCATCCGCGAGCACGGGCTGTCACCGCAGATCTCCGGCGACACCGCCGGGGCGGCCCGGGAGGTCGCCGAGGCCGGCGACCCGACCCAGGCGGCGATCTCGCCGCCGCTGGCCGCGGGCATCTACGGCCTCGAGGTGCTCGCCGAGGACGTCGAGGACGAGGAGCACAACACCACCCGCTTCGTGGTGCTCTCGCGCGACGCGAAGCCCGCGGAGCAGGGCTCGGGGCCGCTGGTCACGACGTTCGTCTTCAACGTGCGCAACCTGCCGGCCGCGCTCTACAAGGCGCTGGGCGGCTTCGCCACCAACGGCGTCAACATGACCAAGCTCGAGAGCTACATGGTCGACGGGCACTTCACCGCCACCCAGTTCCTGGCCGAGGTCGAGGGCCACCCCGACGACCCGCCGCTGCAGCGCGCGCTGGAGGAGCTGGCGTTCTTCACCACCGAGGTGAAGCTGATCGGCACCTACCCCGCCGACGCCTTCCGCGCCGAGTAGCCGCCCCGGTCCCGCCCCGGCGGAGCGGGCTAGGAGACCAGCACCGGCAGGGTCGGCTCGTGCAGCGACGGCGTCAGGGCCGCCCGCGGCCGGTCCCGGTAGTCGGCGAACGGGTCGTGCCCGCGGTCGTGGCGCTCCTGCAGCCGGCGCAGCAGCACCTCGATGGCGCGCTCGTGGGGCTGGGCCCGGCTGGGCGCCACGTCCACGCTGAGCAGGGCTCCCTGCAGCCAGTTGCGCAGCGTCTGCTCGTCGGCCGCGATGCCGACGGGCGTCGCGCCTCGCGGGCGGAAGGTCAGCGTCTGTGCCGACCTGTCGAAGGCGAGCCGGCTCGCCGAGATGCGGCGTACCTCGTGTGCGATGTCGAGCTCCACCATCAGACCCCCATGTCCTCCGTGGACCGCCGACGGCGGTGCCTGTGGCATACCCACCACACCGCAGTGGAAACCCAGGTGCGTGAAACATCCGTCAACACGGAGGGCGGGTAGGTTCGGCGCCGTGGACCCCACCGAGCCCCGCACCCAGGACCTCGGCTTCGCCCGCCTCGACGTCGACCGAGCCGCCCGCACCGGCGACCCGGAGGTCGTCCTGGGCCAGGGCAAGCGGCCCGAGCAGGTCGTCACCCTGCTCCGGACCCTGCACCGCGAGCACCCCGACCGGGCGGTGCTGGCGACCCGTCTGGCCCCCGAGGCGCTCGACCTCGTGGCCCGTGAGCTGCCGGAGGCCGCGGTCGACGACGTCGCCCGCGCCGCGACGCTGGGCCCGCTGCCGTCCCCGCAGGGCCTGGTGCTGGTCGTGGCGGCCGGCACCTCCGACGCCCCGGTGGCCGCCGAGGCCGCCCTCAGCGTGGCCGCGCACGGGGCCGGGGTCCGCCGCGTCGACGACGTCGGCGTCGCCGGGCTGCACCGCCTCCTCGCGGTGCGCGACGAGCTGGCCGCGGCCGACGCGCTGGTGGTGGTGGCCGGCATGGAGGGCGCGCTGCCGTCGGTGGTCGGCGGACTCGTCGGCGTGCCGCTGGTCGCGGTGCCCACGAGCATCGGCTACGGCGCCTCGCTGGGCGGGGTCTCGGCGCTGCTGGGGATGCTCAACAGCTGTGCGCCCGGCATCGGCGTGGTCAACATCGACAACGGCTACGGCGCGGGCGTGCTGGCGGCCCGGATCGCCCGGCAGAGCGCGCCCCGCGGCACCCGCGCAGCGCCCGGGGAGCAGCCGTGAGCCTCTGGGTCGACGCCACCGCCGGGGCCAGCGGCGACATGCTGCTCGGCGCCCTGGTCGGCGCCGGCGTGCCGGTCGAGGTGCTGCAGGGCGCCGTCGACGCGGTCTCCCCCGAGCCGGTCGCCCTGCGCGTCGAGCGGGTCCACCGGGCCGGCCTGGGCGCCACCCGGTGCCACGTCGAGGTCGCCGACAGCGCCACCCACCGCACCTGGCACGACGTACGCCGCCTGCTCGCCGCGGCCGACCTCGACGAGGCGGTGCGTGAGCGGGCCACCAGGGTCTTCGCGCGGCTGGCGACCGCCGAGGGCGCGGTGCACGACCACTCCCCCGACGACGTGGCCTTCCACGAGGTCGGTGCCCTCGACGCGATCGCCGACGTCGTCGGGGTCTGCGCCGGCGTGGCCCACCTGCTCGGCGTGCACGGCGGCCCCGTCGTGGTCAGCCCCGTGGCGGTCGGCTCCGGCCGGGTCGGTGCGGCCCACGGCTCGCTGCCGGTGCCGGTGCCGGCCGTGGTCGAGCTGCTGCGCGGCGTCCCGTCGTACGCCGGACCGGCCGGTGCGCCGCCCGCCGAGCTGTGCACGCCCACCGGCGCCGCGCTGCTGGTCGGCCTGGCCGACGACTGGGGCCCGCAGCCGGCGATGGCCGTCGCGGCCGTGGGGGTCGGTGCGGGCGGGCGCGACCCGGCGACCCACGCCAACGTGGTGCGGGTCCTGGCCGGCACGGCGCACGCGCCCGGCGCTCCCGGGGGCGGGCAGGACCCGCAGGAGCTGGTGGTCGAGGCCAACGTCGACGACCTCGACCCGCGGCTGTGGCCCGGGGTGCTGGCGGCGCTGCTCGCGGCCGGGGCCGCCGACGCGTGGCTGAGCCCGATCACCATGAAGAAGGGCCGCCCGGCCCACACCCTGTCGGTGCTGGTGCGCCCGGCACTGGCCGAGCGGGTGCGCGACGTGGTCTTCGCCCAGACCTCCACCATCGGGCTGCGCGAGCACGCCGTGACCAAGCGGGCCCTCGAGCGCGCGGTCGCGGCCGTCGAGGTCGACGGGGTGCAGGTGCGGGTCAAGGTCTCGCGGCACCGGGGCCGGGTCGTGACCGCCCAGCCCGAGTGGGACGATGTCGCGGCGGTGGCGCAGGCCACCGGCCGCCCCGCGCGCGACGTGCTCGCCGAGGCGCAGGCGGCGGCCCGGTCGCTGGTCGAGTGACCGGCCCAGGCTGAGAGACAGGTCGAGGAGGACCCCCGGTGGAGCTGAGCGCCCTGCTGATCACGTTCGGCACCATCTTCCTGGTCGAGCTGCCCGACAAGACGTTCCTGGCCACGCTGGTGCTCAGCACCCGCTACCGGCCGCTGCTGGTCTGGCTCGGGGTCGGCCTGGCCTTCACCGTGCAGACCGGCGTGGCGGTGCTGCTGGGCCGGGCGGTCTCGTTCCTGCCCGACGACCTGGTGCGCGGGCTGGCCGCGGTGATGTTCCTGGTCGGCGCCGCGCTGCTGGCGCGTGAGGCCCGGCAGGCCCGCGCCGACCAGGCCGACCAGGCAGATGACGAGGCGGCCGAGGGCGCCGAGATCCTCGAGCGGGCCGCCCCGGGGACCGGCTGGCGCGCGGTGCTCGCCTCGTTCCTCGTGCTCTTCGCCGCCGAGTGGGGCGACCTGTCCCAGCTGCTCACCATCACCCTGGTGGCGCGCTTCGACGCCGTGCTGCCGGTCTTCGTGGGCGCCCTGGCCGCGCTGCTCACCGTCAGCGCCCTCGCGGTGCTGGTCGGGCGGGCGCTCACGCGGCGGGTGCCGGTGCACGTGCTGATGTGGGGCGGGGCGACCGTCTGCCTGGCGCTGGCGAGCCTGACGGCGTACGAGCTCCTGGCCTGACGACCCGCGGGCCCGCGGCACTAGGGTGAGCCCATGACTGCGAGCCCGCACCCGAGCGCCGACCAGCCCACGCACGGCGCCGACAGCGAGGTCGGCCGGCTGCGCACCGTCATGCTGCACCGGCCCGGCAACGAGCTGAAGCGGCTGACCCCGCGCAACAACGACCGCCTGCTCTTCGACGGCATCCCGTGGGTGGCGCGCGCCCAGGAGGAGCACGACGCCTTCGCCGACGCGCTGCGCGCCCGCGACGTCGAGGTGCTCTACCTGACCCAGCTGCTGACCGAGACGCTGCAGGACGAGATGGCGCGCAACCACGCCATCACCGCCGCGCTGTCGGGCCTGCACCTCGGCGACACGCTGCGCAGCTACCTGGGCCGCTTCCTGCACGACGCCGGCCCCGAGGACCTCACGGCGTACCTGACGGCGGGCATCCGCAACGACGAGGTGCGCGGCGGCTTCGGCCTGGTCACCTCGCTGCTCTCGCCCTACGACTTCCTGGTCGACCCGCTGCCCAACCTGCTGTTCACCCGCGACTCCAGCGTGTGGGTGCGCGACCGGGTGGCGGTGACGTCGCTGGCGATGCCGGCGCGCACCCGTGAGACCCAGCTGACCGAGCTGATCTACACCGAGCACCCGCGCTTCCGCGGCACCCGCAAGATCCACGGCTGGCACTCCGAGCACGTCGAGGGCGGCGACGTGCTGCTGCTGGCACCCGGCGTCATCGCGGTCGGCGTCGGCGAGCGCACCACCCCCGCCGGCGTGGAGCGCTTCGCCCGCCAGGTCTTCCACGCCGGCCTGGCGCGCACGGTGCTGGCGGTGCCGATCACCCAGGAGCGGGCCACCATGCACCTCGACACGATCTGCACCCTGGTCGACGTCGACAAGGTCGTGATGTACCCCAACGTCGCCGACTCGCTGCAGGCCTACACCGTCACCCTGGCCGAGGACACCGACGACGAGTCCACGCTGCGCCTCGACGTCTCCGGCGCCGAGCCGTTCCTGGTCGCCGCGGCCAAGGCGATGGGCATCGACGAGCTGCACCACATCGACACCGGCCTCGACCCGGTCACCGCCGAGCGCGAGCAGTGGGACGACGGCAATAACACCCTGGCGCTCGCGCCCCGGGTCGCGGTCGCCTACGAGCGCAACGACGAGACCAACGACCGGCTCGAGGAGGCCGGCATCGAGGTGGTGCGCATCGCCGGCTCCGAGCTCGGGTCGGGACGCGGCGGGCCGCGCTGCATGAGCTGCCCGATCGTGCGCGACCCGCTCTGACCCGCGAGCCGGCGCCAGTTCCTCCCCCTGGGCGGCTGTGACGCGCACGACGGGTGGTTGCCAGCCCGCGGCCGGTCCGCGAGGATCACCGCGGGAGGGACCCCGAACCCCCGAAAGGTTGTGCCCGTGGCCGGCTCGTTCTTCAGCGCCTTCACCCCCGAGGAGATCGCCAAGATCTCCTCCGCGGGAACCCGAGTGACCCTGCCCGAGGGCTGGGCGCCCATCTCGGAGCGCACCGGCGCCGACAAGGCCTACATCATCTTGTCGGGCACCGTCTCGGTGCGCCAGCACGGCGAGGAGATCGCCCAGCTCGGCCCCGGCGACATCATGGGCGAGGCCGCGATCGTCAACCACTCGCTGCGCACCGCGAGCGTCGTGGCCCTCAGCCCCCTCGAGCTGATCCACTTCACCGCCGAGGCGCTCAACAAGCTCGCCGTCGAGCTGCCGAGCTTCGGCGAGGCCCTCGAGGACGTCGCGAAGGAGCGCTTCGAGGCCGACCGCGCCAAGCACCGCTGAGCCGGTGGGCGACGCCGGTGCCTGAGCCCGAGGACGGGCGGGCCGCCGCGCCCGGGGCGGGGGTCTCGGCCGACCGGGTCGAGGAGCTGCTGCTGGGCCAGGCCCCCCACCTGACCCGCATCGAGGTCGGAGAGCGGGCGGGCGTGCCGCTCGACCTGGCCCGCGAGCTGTGGCGGCTGCTGGGCTTCGCCGAGACCGCCGACGACGACGTCGCCTTCACCGAGGCCGACGTCGAGGCGCTGCGCCTCAGCGCCGAGCTGACCGGCCTGGGCGTGCTCGGCCAGGACTCCCAGGCCGCCCTGGTGCGCACCTGGGGCCGCTCCTTCGCCCGTCTGGCCGAGTGGCAGACCACCCTGCTGGCCCGGATCGCGGCCGAGCACGCCGCCGGCGAGGCGGAGGGGGCCGACGACCCCGCCGCCACCGTCGAGGCGATGACGGCGCTGGTGGCCGAGGTGCTGCCACGCGTCGAGCGCCTGCAGACCTACGCCTGGAAGCGGCACCTGGCCGGCGCCTCGAGCCGGCTGCTGGCGCTGAGCGACCAGGCGACCGGCGCGGGCGCCGGCGCGCCCGGGGAGACGGTGCTGCCGCAGGCCGTGTGCTTCGTCGACATCGTCGGCTTCACCTCGCGCTCCAAGTCGCTGCGCGAGAGCGAGCTGGTGTCCTGGATCGAGGAGTTCGAGCACGTCTCGAGCAGCGTCGTGGTCGAGCGCGGGGGCCGCGTCATCAAGAACATCGGCGACGAGGTGCTCCTGGTCGCCGACGACGTCGCCACCGCCGCCGAGATCGCGCTCGACATGCTGCGCCGCGGCGACGACCCCGACGACCGGTTCCCCGCGGTGCGCGCCGGAGTCGCGTACGGCGACGTGGTGCTGCGCCTGGGCGACGTGCTCGGCCCCACCGTCAACATCGCGGCCCGGCTGACCTCGCTGGCCCGGCCCGGCACGGTGCTGGTCGACGAGCGCGCGCACGAGCGCCTGGTCGCGCTCGACGCGGGGCGCGACCAGGCGGCGTACACGTTCCGGCGCCCGCAGCGGGCGTCGGTCAAGGGCTACTCGCGGCTGCAGCCGTGGGTGCTGCGCCGCGCCTGAGCGCTCAGCGGATGGTGACCTGGCGGTTCGCCAGCCCGGAGCGCGCGGCGCGCTCCTCGGTGCTCAGCGGCGACTCGTCGGCCAGCGCGGCGGCCAGGTCGGCGGCGAACTGCGCGGCCGGGTCCTCGAGCGCCTCGGGGCCGGTGCCGACCGGGAGGTCCCAGACCGGGGCCAGCAGGCCGTGGGCGCGGAACATCCCGACCAGGCGCGAGCCCGGGGCGATGTCGTCCTTGCCGGCGGCGTGCAGACGGGCCAGCGCGTCGAGCAGCCGGTCCTCGGGCTCGGGCATCACCCAGCGCAGGTGCTCCTTGGTGCCGACGTTGGTCCAGTACGCCGACTCCACCTGGGTCAGCCGGACCGTCGGGTAGGCCGCCTCGTTGGCCTGGTCGAGCGCGCCGGCCATCGAGTCCTTGTCCTCGACGTCGGCGATCCAGTAGTCGAAGCCCTCGTGAACGGTGACGTCGAGCTCGTCGCCGGTCACCAGGTCCTGCAGCCGGGGGCCGGCGCCGGGGGCGTCGGTCAGGCCCACCACGCCGGTCTCGCCGGCCTCCGCGGCGGCCAGCGCCTTGGTCAGCACGGCACCCAGGTCGCGCGCGGGGTCGCCGAAGGAGTGCTGGACCTGCAGGCCCAGCCAGATCTCGCCGCTCTCGCGCACCATCGCCGGCGCCGCCATCGGCAGCAGCGAGCACAGGGTGACCTTGCGGTCGGAGCCCTCCACCGAGGGGTCGAGGGTCAGGGGCGCGGTGCCGGCGGGCACCAGCTCGCGCAGCGCGATCACGTCGCACTCCGAGGGCAGGCCCTCGAAGGGGCGGTTCACGAACGCGGCCGCGCCGCCGTCGGGCGCGCCGTGGCAGGCCTTGTAGCGCTTGCCGGACCCGCACGGGCAGGGCTGGCGGGGGCCGACCTCGCCGGGGGTCGACTCGGTGGTGCGCTGGTCACGGGCCTTGGTGCGGGACTTCTTCGCCATGGGCGTGAACCTACCGGGCGCGCGGGCGGCTAGTGGACCCCGAGGTCGTCGAGCAGCTCCAGCACGTACGCCGGCCGGTCGCTGATCACGGCGCTGACGCCCAGCTCGAGGCACAGCTCGAGGTCGCTGCGGGTGTTGACCGTCCACACGTGCACCTCGTGGCCGCTGTCGGCGATCCGGCGGGCGGTGCGCGGGTGCTCGCGCAGCTCCTGCACGCCGGGGCCGAGGATCCAGTCGCGGCCCACGCTGCGGCGCACCAGCGGCCACGCCCCCATCTGGTCGATCAGCTGGACCACCCGCACGTCGGGCGCGCGGCGTCGTACGCGGCGCAGGGCCTGCCACGAGAAGCTCATCACCCGCGCCGGCCCGCCGGGAGAGGTCCAGCCGAAGTCGGCGAGCAGCTCGACCACCCGCTGCTCCACGAGACCGCCGTAGCGGGTGGGGTGCTTGGTCTCGACCGCGAGCTCGACGCGGCGGTCGTAGTCGGCGGCGACCTCGAAGAGCTTGCGCAGGGTCAGGACCTTGCCGTGCTCCTCGTCGACGTCGGGGCGCTCGTCGTCGAGCTCGGCCCACGGGTGCTTCCAGGTCGCGAAGTCGAGCTCGGAGAGGTCGGCCAGGTCCATCGTCGACACGGTGCCGCGCGTGGCCGCCGTACGCCGCAGGTCGCGGTCGTGCACGCAGACCAGGTGCCCGTCGGCGGTCAGCCGCACGTCGCACTCCAGGCCCTGGGCGCCGTCGTCGAGCGCGGCGATGTAGGCCCCCAGCGTGTGCTCGGCGTGGTCGTGGCTCGCGCCGCGATGGGCAAGGACCTGGGGCCTCATCCGGCGATCATCGCGCACCTCGCCCGTTCGGGCGAGCACCGTCAGCGGCTGCCGTCCTCGTGCCGACCCTCGCTGATGGCGGTGGCGGCGGCGCGCAGGTTGGCCTCGGGCGGGCGCGACCCCTCGGGCAGCCGACGGTGCAGCTCGGCGAGCACCTCGTCCTCGGGCCGGCCGGACAGCTCGTCGCCGACGCTGCGCAGCACCCGCTGCAGCGCCACGGTGGGCTCGGCCTCCTGGTCGGCGAGGCCCGCGCCCCGGTCGGGCTCGTGGCGCCGGGCGTCGTCGGTGGGGCCCATGGACTCAGCGGCAGGGTCGTGGTGGCTCATGGCCCCGACGGTGCCACGCCCCCTCGGGCGCCCACTCCCCCCGAGGGGTGCGGGTCGTGGCTTGGGTCGTGGCTTGGGTCGTGTGCCGGAGGACGCGTCATGGCGCGGCCACGGGCCACGACTCGACCCACGACCCGGACCACGACCCGCCGGGCTCCTCGGGTGTCGATCCAGGCCGGGTGGGCGGGAGATTCAGGCCGGGTGAGTGGGAGATTCAGGCCGGGTGGGCGGGAGATTCAGGCCGGGTCGGCGTGGTCGCGCAGGTAGCGGCCGAAGTGCGGGACGGTGAAGGCGATCCGGCCGCGTTCACCGGAGTAGATGAGCCCCTTCTTGAGCAGGGCGTCGCGGGCCGGGGAGAGCGACTGGGGCTTCTTGCCGAGCACGGCGGCGACGTCGGCGGTGGCGACGGCGCCGACCGGGTCCTCGCCGAGGTCGGCGGCGGCGTCGGCCATCGCGCAGAGGTAGTCGCGCTCCCCCGGGGTGGCGCGCTCGTAGCGGGAGCCGAAGAAGCCGACCGCCAGCTCGCGTTCCGCCTCGGGGGCGGCCACGGCGACGTCGTCGGCGCTGATCGGCGAGCGGGGGGCGTGGTCCCAGACCGCCTTGCCGTAGGCCTGGATGAAGTAGGGGTAGCCGCCGGTGGCGGCGTACATCGCGGCCAGGCCGTCGTCGGTGAACTCGGCGTCCTCCTCGGCGGCGGGCGCGCACAGCGCCCGGTCGGCGGCGTCGCGGGAGAGCCGGTCGATGCGCTGGTAGCTGAAGAGCCGCTCGGAGTACGACTTGCTGGCGCTGAGCACCGCGGGCAGGTGCGGCAGGCCCGCACCCACGATGATCACCGGCAGCCCCGACTGGCTGATCTCGTGGCAGGCCGCGCAGAGGGCCGAGACGTCGGCGGGCCCGAGGTCCTGCATCTCGTCGATGAAGACGCCCACGCCCTTGCCGAGGTCGGAGGCCAGCCCGCCGACGTCGGTGAGCAGCTCGACGAGGTCGATCTCGATGTCGCCGGAGTCGGCGCGCCCCCGGGCGGCGGGCACGTCGATGCCGGGGCTCCACCGGTCCTTCAGCTTGGCGTCGGCGCCGGCTTCGCGCTGCGCGAAGGCGCGCAGCACGCCCAGCACCTGGTCGACCTGGTCCTGCTCGGGGTGGCCCAGCTCGCGGATCGCCTGGTGCAGCGCGCTCGACAGCGGACGCCGCAGCCCCTGGTCGGGGCGCGCCTCGAGCTTGCCGGTGCCCCAGCCGCGGCGTACGGCGGCCGAGCGCAGCGCGTTGAGCAGCACCGTCTTGCCGACCCCGCGCAGCCCGGTCAGCACCAGCGAGCGCTCGGGGCGCCCGCGGGCGACCCGCTCGAGCACGACGTCGAAGGCGCGCAGCTGCTCGTCGCGCCCGGCCAGCTCGGGCGGGCGCTGGCCGGCGCCGGGGGCGTAGGGGTTGCGCACGGGGTCCACGATCGGACGGTATCGGCTTCTCTAGCGGAATCCGGATATTCGACTAGCGAGCCGGATCGCGGGTC
Organism: Nocardioides sp. 31GB23; assembly: GCF_040012395.1. Lineage (NCBI taxonomy): Bacteria > Bacillati > Actinomycetota > Actinomycetes > Propionibacteriales > Nocardioidaceae > Nocardioides > Nocardioides sp. 31GB23. Next base: position 29,075 of record NZ_JBDYKJ010000059.1, read on the forward strand.
GGACGTCAGCCGGTCCGTTCGACCCGGTCTCGGGCGGCGACGTACTGGGCGTCGAGCCCCTCGCGCAGCAGGGCGATCAGCCCGGGGACCTCGTCGACCCGCAGGCGGAAGGAGCCCGTGCACAGGTTGTCGCGCCACTGGGAGAGGACCACGAGCCCGTCGTCGTGGTGCCAGGAGACCCGCAGCGCACGGTCGTCGCCGCGGCGGTCGAGGAAGATCGACCCCGCGTCGGAGAGCCTCCGCGCCGGCGACATGCCTCCATCATCGCCCCACGTCCCGTCCGCCGCCAGCCTCTCGCTCGCCGTCCGCTCGCTGAGGCCCTCCCCCAGGTGCCGCCGGGCTGCCTAGGATGAGTCCGTGCCGGAGCTGCCCGAGGTGGAGGCGCTGGCCCTCGACCTGGGGGGCCGGCTGGCCGGGCGTGCGTTCACCAAGGTCCACCTCGCGCAGTTCAGCGCGCTGAAGACGTTCGACCCGCCGCTGGGCGCGCTCGAGGGCGTGCTGGTCGACGGCGTCACCCGCCACGGCAAGTTCCTCGACATCGACCTGTCGGGCACCCACCTGGTGATGCACCTGGCCCGGGCCGGCTGGGTGCGCTGGCGCGACGAGGTGCCCGCCGCCCCGCCCAAGCCCAGCCCCAAGTCGACGATCGCGGCCCGCATCGTGCTCGACGACGAGACCGGCCTCGACGTCACCGAGGCCGGCACCCGCAAGAGCCTGGCGATGTACGTCGTGCGCGACCCGCAAGAGGTGCCCGGCATCGCCAGCCTGGGCCCCGACCCGCTCACCGACGACTTCACCCGCGAGCGGCTCGGCGAGATCCTGCGGGCCGAGGGCCGCAAGCAGCTCAAGGGAGTGCTGCGCCACCAGGGCACCATCGCCGGCATCGGCAACGCCTACTCCGACGAGATCCTGCACGCGGCGCGGATGTCGCCGTACAAACCGGCCTCCTCGCTCGACGACGACGAGCTCACCGTCCTCTACGACGCACTGCGCGAGACCCTGGGCGCCGCCGTCGACCGCTCCCGCGGGCTGGCGGCCAGCGAGCTGAAGAGCGAGAAGAAGACGAACCTCGCGGTGCACGGGCGCACCGGCCAGGCCTGCCCCGTCTGCGGCGACACGGTGCGCGAGGTCTCCTTCGCCGACTCGAGCCTGCAGTACTGCCCCACCTGCCAGACCGGCGGCAAGCCGCTGGCCGACCGGCGGATGAGCAAGCTGCTCAAGTGAGCCGGACAGTATGCTCGACAGGTGCGTCGGAAGTCTGTGACCAAGTCAAAGGTCGTTGCCGTCGCTATCTCTGCCCTAACCGTCGCTGCGCTCGCCGGTTGCACGAACGACGGTGGTCCTCGCGCCGCCTTGGCCAGCATTGAATCCGCCCCAAGCGCGGCAACGGACCGCGCAAGTAGGAGCGGCAATCCGAATGTGAAGTCTTTCGTCGGACCGGCCAGCGAGCGTCTAGAGGTTGGAGAGTCCGCCAAACTCGTTGTGGGCGTTCACTGCGGACTGCGATATGCCCAAGTCGATGGTTCGGTGTGGCAGGTCGTCAAGAGTGACCGTGCCTACCGCGGCGGCGGCGCTTCGCCGCTCATTGAGGGGCTAGCCACGCGCGAATTGCCGGACGTCGTCGTCTTCGAGAGCGCCAGCCTCCAGGAGGAGATCACCTTGCGGCCTGTGCCGCAGCCTAAGAACTACGTCTGCTTCTAGGCTCCTCGAACGTCCGCTTCAGCCGCGATCCGCGCGCTTGCCTATCACACCTGAATGGCATAAGGGGCCCACGCCTGTTCGCCAGAAATGCCCGGCTGCAGCACCAGCCATCGGCAGCGTACTTCATGTCCACGCTAGGTGAAACGACAGAGGCGAGCCGCGTCCACGCAAAGTGAAACGCGAGCCACCCCGTCCACCAAGACTGAAATCATTTCTTGGCCTCGAAGTGAAACGTCACGCTCAAACGGGGGGCCGGGTTGTCCACTCAAACTGAAAGGTCACACGGTGGCTCCGGGCTGGCCGACCTCGATCGTCGCCGGATGGTGCGATCCTTCGACCATGCCGACGAGACCCGTGCCCGACGGAGGTCGGCGGTACGACTTCCCACCGTTGTGGCTCGTTCCCCTCGTGCTCATCGCCGGGATCTTCATGATCGTGTTCGTCTCCATGACGCTCGGCGTGCTCGGTTTCGTTGCCGGGCTGGTAGCGATCTACTGGCTGCAGCGGAAGGCCGACGCCTACGTGCGAGCCAGAGACGCAGACGCAGACGCGGACTGACATCCCGCTCCATCTGGGAAGCCGGCTCCCCGCCGGGGCGGGCTCCGCTCAGCCCACGCCGACGGTGAGGCCCAGGACCAGGCCCACCGCCGCGCACACGCCCAGCACCCGCAGCACCGACCAGCCGAGCCGGAGGACCAGCACGGCGGCCAGCAGCGCGACGACCACAGCGGGCCAGCGCACCGAGTCGAGCAGCGGGACCTCCAGCGACAACGGCCCCCGCTCCACGACGTCGGTCGCGCCGAAGAGCGTGTGCAGGGCGAAGTAGAGGCCCAGGTGGGCGATCACGCCCACCACGGCGGCGGTGATCCCGGCCAGCGCGCTGGCGAGCGCGCGGTTGCCGCGCAACCGCTCGACGTACGGCGCCCCGAGCAGGATGAACAGGAAGCAGGGCACGAACGTGACCCAGGTGGTCAGCAGCGCCGCCAGGACCGCCGCCACCCACGGGTCCAGCGGGCCCGGCGCGCGGTAGGCGCCGACGAAGGCGACGAACTGGACCACCATCACCAGCGGCCCGGGCGTGGTCTCGGCGAGGGCCAGGCCGCGCACCATCTCGCCCGGCGCGAGCCAGCCGTAGACCTCGACCGCCTGCTGGGCCACGTAGGCCAGCACGGCGTACGCGCCACCGAAGGTGACCAGGGCCGCGCCGGAGAAGAACAGCCCCTGGTCGACCAGGATGCTCGAGGGGCCCAGCAGCAGCGCCGCCGCCGCGACCGGCGCCGC
>NZ_JBDYKJ010000060.1:0-30891 GCF_040012395.1 Nocardioides sp. 31GB23
GCCCACCGGCACCCCCGCCTCCGACCTGCCCGTCGAGTGGTGACCCGGCCCATATCTCGCGCCGACCCGGCCCGGATCGCGCGCTGCTAGCCTCCCGGCATGCCTCGCCCTGACGTCCCCGCGACCCGGCCCGTCGACCCGCCGCGCACCGCGCTGAGCGAGCTGGCCGACTGGGCGCGCCAGGCCCTGGGCATGGTCGAGCACCGCGGCGACGACCCGGTGCTGACCGGCATCAGCCTCAGCAGCCAGCGCGTGCGCGCCGGCGACCTGTACGCCGCCCTGCCGGGCGCCCGCGCCCACGGGGCCGACTTCGTCGCCGACGCGCTCGAGGCGGGTGCGGTCGCGGTGCTGACCGACCCGGCGGGCGCCGAGAGGGTGCCCGCGGGGGTGTCGCTGCTGGTGACCGACGACCCCCGCCGGATCCTGGGCCGGCTGTCGGCCCGCGTCTACGGCGACCCCGCCGAGCGGCTGACGATGATCGGGGTCACCGGCACCCAGGGCAAGACCACCACCACCCGCCTGCTCGAGGGCGGGCTGGGCGCCGCCGGGCTGGTGGGCGCGGTGATCGGCACCGTCGGCACCCGCGTGGCGGGCCGCGACGTGCCGACGACGCTGACCACGCCGGAGGCCCCCGACCTGCACGGGCTCTTCGCGGCCATGGTCGAGCAGGGTGTCGACGTCTGCGCGATGGAGGTCTCCAGCCACGCCCTGGTGCTCGGGCGGGTCGACGGGGTCGTCTTCGACGTGGCGGTCTTCCTCAACCTCGGCCGCGACCACCTCGACTTCCACGACACGGTCGAGGAGTACTACGCGGCCAAGGCCTCGCTGTTCACCCCCGAGCGTGCCCGCCGGGCGCTGGTCAACGTCGACGACGAGCACGGGCGCCGGCTGGCGGCCGAGACCGAGCTGCCGGTGGCCACCTTCTCCACGACCGGCGTGCCGGCCACCTGGGGCATCGGCGACGTCGACGCCTCGCCCAGCCGCTCCGACTTCCGGGTGCTGGGCCCGGGCGACCGGGCCTTCGCCGGCGGGGTGCCGCTGGCGGGCGGCTTCAACGTCTCCAACGCCCTCGCGGCGGTGGCCGCGGTGGGCGAGGCCAGCCCCGGCGACGTCGACCCGGTCGACGTGGCCGCCCAGGTGGCCGCCGGCATCAGCGCGCTGCCGGGGGTCCCCGGCCGCCTCGAGAGCGTGGTGGCGGGCCAGGACTTCGAGGTGGTCGTCGACTACGCCCACAAGCCCGACGCGGTCGAGGCGGCGCTGGGCGCGCTGCGCCCGCTGACCACCGGGCGGCTGGTGCTGGTCATCGGCGCCGGCGGCGACCGCGACACCGGCAAGCGGCCGGTGATGGGCGAGATCGGTGCGCGACTGGCCGACGTGCTCGTCGTCACCGACGACAACCCCCGCTCCGAGGACCCCGCCGCGATCCGCGCGGCCCTGCTGGCCGGTGCCGAGCAGGTGCCGGGCGACCGGCGCGCCGAGGTGCTCGAGGTCGCCGGCAGGCGCGACGCGATCGCCGAGGCGCTGGGCCACGCCGGCCCCGGCGACATCGTGCTGGTCGCCGGCAAGGGCCACGAGACCGGCCAGGACGTCGACGGCGTGGTGCACCCCTTCGACGACCGCGAGGTCGCCGCCGAGCTGCTGCGCGCCCGGGTCGCCCGGGAGCCCGTGGGGGAGCCGGTCGAGCGGGCCGAGCGGGCGTGACGATCGACACCCGCCCGGCGAGGCGTGGTCGAGCCCGCCGCCGGCGTACGCCAAGATGAACGGTGCCGGTGATCCGGCCCGGCCGGTGGCACACGTCGTCGGCACGACACTCTGGACGACGAACGAGGTGCAACGGCGGTGAGGGCGATCCTGCTGGGCGGAGGCCTGGCCCTGCTGATCTCGCTGATCGGCACCCGCTACGCGATCAAGCAGTTCACGCGGTGGGGCTACGGCCAGGAGGTCCGTGACGACGGCCCGACGACCCACCACGTCAAGCGCGGCACCCCCACCATGGGTGGCGTCGTCATCATCGGCGCGACCGTGCTGGGCTACTTCGGGGCGAAGCTGATCACGCTGAGCCCGCCGACCGCCTCGGCGCTGCTCCTGCTGCTGCTCTTCGTGGGCATCGGCGCCGTCGGGTTCCTCGACGACTTCATCAAGATCTACAAGCAGCGCAGCCTCGGGCTGCGCAGCAAGGCCAAGATCGTCGGCCAGACGGTGGTCGGCCTGACCTTCGGCATCCTGGCGCTGAGCCCGATGCTGGAGGACGACCGCGGCCAGCGACCGGCGTCGTTCTCGCTGTCCTTCATCCGCGACTTCGACAGCATCGTGCTGCCGGCCGCGGCGGTCGTGGCGCTGATCCTCGTCATGGTGATCGCCACCAGCAACGCCACCAACCTCACCGACGGCGCCGACGGGCTGCTCACCGGGTGCAGCATGATGGTCTTCGGCGCCTACACCATCGTGAACATCTGGCAGAACAACCAGTGGTGCGGCCAGTCCGACATCACCTACGGCAAGTGCTACGAGGTGCGCGACCCGCTCGACCTGGCGATCGTGGCCGCGGCCATCACCGGCGCCTGCTTCGGGTTCTTGTGGTGGAACGCCTCGCCGGCCCAGATCTTCATGGGCGACACCGGCTCGCTGGCGCTGGGCGCCGCGCTGGCCGGCCTGGCCGTGCTGACCCGCACCGAGCTCCTCCTGGTCATCGTCGGCGGCGTCTTCGTGATGGAGACGGTCTCGGTGATGCTGCAGGTCACCTGGTTCAAGGCCAGCAGGCGCCTCACCGGCACCCCCAAGCGGCTCTTCCGGATGGCTCCGATCCACCACACCTTCGACATGGCCTGGGGCGAGGTCACCATGGTGATCCGGTTCTGGATCCTCACCGGCCTCTGCGTCGCCGGCGGGCTGGGCATCTTCTACGCCGAGTGGGTGGCGGGCACGTGAGCGCTCCCCGCGACCTCGACGGCCTCGACCAGACCAGCTCCTGGGAGGGGGTGCGCGCGGTCGTCGCCGGCTTCGGCGTCTCCGGCTTCGCCGCCGCCGACAACCTCAACCACCTCGGCGCCAGCGTCACCGCGCTCGACGAGTCGGCCACCGGCAAGGAGGAGAAGGCCGAGCTGCTCGAGGTGCTCGGCGCCACCATCCGCCTGGGCGAGGGCGCCACGGCGGTGCTGCCCGACGACGTCGACGTGCTCGTCACCTCGCCGGGCTGGCGCCCCGACGCGCCGCTGCTGGCCCAGGCCCGTGAGCGCGGGGTCCCGGTCTGGGGCGAGGTCGAGCTGGCCTGGCGCCTGCGCCACCCCGAGCACGCCGCGCCCTGGCTGGCGGTGACCGGCACCAACGGCAAGACCACCACGGTGCAGATGCTCGAGACCATCCTGCGCACCGCCGGGCTGCGGGCCGTGGCGGCCGGCAACGTCGGGCTGCCGATCGTCGAGGCGGTGATGGACCCCACGCCGTACGACGTGCTGGCCGTCGAGCTCTCCAGCTTCCAGCTGCACTACACCAGCTCGATGAGCGCCGAGTCGGCCGCGGTGCTCAACGTCGCCGAGGACCACCTCGACTGGTACGGCTCGATGGCCGACTACGCCGCCGACAAGGGCCGCGTCTACGAGCAGGTCCAGCGCGCGTGCGTCTACAACGCCGACGACCCGGTGACCGAGCAGCTGGTCCGCGAGGCCGACGTGGTCGAGGGCGCGCGGGCCATCGGCTTCACCCTGGGCATGCCCGGGGTCGGGATGCTGGGGCTGGTCGAGGACATCCTGGTCGACCGGGCCTTCATCGAGCAGCGCTCCGACTCCGCCGCCGAGCTGGTCACCGTCGACGAGCTGGCCAGCAGCGCCCCGCACTACGTCGCCAACGCGCTCGCCGCGGCTGCGCTGGCCCGCGCCCACGGCGTCTCCCAGCAGGCCGTGCGCGACGGGCTGCGGGCCTTCCGCCCCGACGGGCACCGCATCGCCGAGGTGGCCCGTCACGAGGGCGTGACCTGGGTCGACGACTCCAAGGCCACCAACCCGCACGCGGCGCTGGCCTCGCTGCGCGCCTACGACAGCGTCGTGTGGGTGGCCGGCGGGCTGGCCAAGGGGGCGCGCTTCGAGGAGCTCGTCGCCGCGGTGCGCGACCGGCTCCGCGCGGTGGTCCTGCTGGGGCGCGACCGGGCGGTCGTCGCCGAGGCACTTGCGCGACACGCACCGGATGTACCCGTGATCGAAGTTGAGGCGCATGAGACTGGTGTGACTGACGATGAGCACGGGCCGATGGGTCGTGTCGTCGAGGCCGCCGCCGGTCTCGCCCAGCCGGGCGACACCGTGCTCCTGGCCCCGGGATGCGCCTCGCAGGACATGTTCACCGACTACGGAGCTCGCGGCGACGCGTTCGCCGCCGCCGTACGGGCCCGCACCGGGCCCCAGGAGTAGCACCCGCAGGACCAGGAGAGGGGCCGAGGTGACCACAGCAGTCCCTGACGACTCCGGCGACATGGGGCTCCCTCGGCGGCTCGGCCACCTGCGGGCCTCGGTGGCCAGCGCCCGCGAGGCGTTCGACCGGCCGCTGACGTCCTACTACCTGCTCGTCGGTGCCTCGGCCCTGCTGCTGACCATCGGGCTGGTGATGGTGCTCTCGGCCTCCAGCGTGTGGTCGTTCAAGGTCTACGACGGCGACTCCTACGCCGTGGTGCGCCGCCAGCTGATGTGGCTCTCGCTCGGCCTGCCGGCGGCGTTCGTGGCCAGCCGGATGCCGCTGCGCTGGGTGCGCGCGCTGGCCTACCCGGCCTACCTCTTCTCGCTGGTGCTGCTGCTGGCCACGGCCTTCGTGGGCACCACCGTCAACGGCAACCAGAACTGGCTCGGTGTCGGCTCCCTGGCCATCCAGCCCTCCGAGGTCGCCAAGCTGGCGCTGGTGCTGTGGGCCGCCCACATCTACGCCAACAAGGAGCGCCGCCTGCACAGCCTGCACCAGCTCGTGGTGCCGGTCGTGCCGGGCCTGCTGCTCGCGACCCTGCTCGTGGTGGCCGGTCGCGACCTCGGCACCGCGCTGATCTTCTTCGCGATCCTGCTCGGCATGCTCTGGGTCGTCGGCGCCCCCGCCCGGTTGTTCTGGCTGGCGATCTCGCTGGTCAGCGTGGCCGCGATCGGCCTGGCCGCCACCGACACCGAGCGGGTCGCGCGCATCACCAACTTCGCCGACCCCTTCCAGGACTACCTCGACACCGGCTGGCAGCCCGCCCACGGCCTCTACGCGCTGTCCTCGGGCGGCTGGTTCGGGCAGGGCATCGGCGCCAGCCAGCAGAAGTGGGGCGACCTGCCCGAGGCGCACACCGACTACATCTTCGCCGTGCTCGGCGAGGAGCTCGGGCTGGTCGGCACCCTGCTGGTCGTCGTCCTCTTCCTGACCATCGCGCTGGCGGCGCTGCGGGTGGCCCGGCACACCCAGGAGCCGTTCGTGCGCTACGCCAGCTTCGGCATCGTGGTCTGGCTCGTGGGCCAGATGATCATCAACGTCGGCATGGTGCTGGCGCTGCTGCCGGTCATCGGCATCCCGCTCCCGCTGATCTCGTACGGCGGCTCCTCGCTGCTGCCCTCGTTGGTCGCGCTGGGCCTGCTGATCGGCTTCGCGCGCAGCGAGCCCGAGGCCGCCCGCGCCCTGACCGCCCGTCGCCGTGGCCGCGCCGCGGGGGTCGCGGCCGGTGCCTCGCACAGCAGCCCCACCGCCTAGATTGAGCCCGATGCGCATCCTCCTCGCCGGTGGCGGCACCGCCGGCCACACCTCGCCCCTGCTCGCCACCGCCGACGCGCTGCGCCGGCTCGACCCGACGGTCGAGATCACCTGCCTGGGCACCCCCCGGGGCCTGGAGAACACCGTGGTCCCCGCGGCCGGCTACCCCCTCGAGCTGGTGCCGCCGGTGCCGCTGCCGCGCAAGCCCGGCGTCGACCTGCTCAAGGTGCCAGCACGGGTGCGCGCCGCGGTGCGCGAGACCCACGCCGTGCTCGACCGCGTCGACCCGCACGTGGTCGTCGGCTACGGCGGCTACGTCTCGGTGCCGGCGTACCTGGCCGCCCGCAAGCGCCGCCTGCCCGTGGTGGTGCACGAGCAGAACGCGCTGCCCGGCCTGGGCAACAAGCTCGGCGCCCGGATCGCCTCGCGGCGCGGCGGCCGGGTCGCGGTCAGCTTCCCCGACACCCCGCTGCCGGGCGCGGAGTACGTCGGCCTGCCGATCCGGCGGATGATCTCCACCCTCGACCGCGACGCGCTGCGCGCCGAGGCGCGCGCCTTCTTCGGGCTCGACCCCGACCGCCCGACCCTGGTGGTGACCGGAGGCTCCCAGGGCGCGCGGCGCATCAACCAGGCCGTCTCGGGCGCCGCCCGCCAGCTCGGCGAGGCCGGCGTGCAGGTGCTGCACGTCGTGGGCGCGCGCGGCGAGGCCGAGCCCGGCGCGACCACGGCGACCGCGACGCCCTACGTCGTGGAGCACTTCGTCGACCGGATGGACCTCGCGCTGGCCGCCGCCGACCTGATGGTCTGCCGCAGCGGAGCCAACAGCGTCGTCGAGGCCGCCGCCACCGGGGTGCCCGCGGTCTTCGTGCCGCTGCCGATCGGCAACGGCGAGCAGGAGCTCAACGCCCGTCCGGTCGTCGAGGCCGGGGGAGCGCTGCTGGTGCGCGACGAGGACCTGCACGCCGAGTGGGTGGTGGCCAACGTCGTGCCGCTGGCCACCGACGCCGCCCGGCTGGCCACGATGAGCACCGCGGCGCGCCACCTGGTGCCCCGCGACGCCGACGAGGCGCTCGCGCGCATCGTGCTCGAGGCCGGGGGAGCGACGCGATGAGGCTGCCGGTCCCCGAGGTGGTGCCCGGCCTCGACGAGCTCGGCCGCGTGCACTTCGTCGGCATCGGCGGGGCCGGCCTGTCGGCCATCGCGCGCATCATGGCCGCCCGCGGTGTCGAGGTCACCGGCAGCGACGACCACGACACCCCCTTCCTGCCCTCGCTGCGCGAGGCGGGGGTCACCTGCCACCGCGGCTACGACCCCGCCCACCTCGGCGACCTCGGCCCCGGCGACACCGCCGTGGTCACCACCGCCGCCCGCGAGGACAACCCCGAGGTGCTCGAGGCCCGCCGCCGGGGGCTGCGGCTGCTGCCGCGCTCGGCCGGGCTCGCCTCGGTGATGACCGATCGCCGGGTGCTGGCCGTGGCCGGCACGCACGGCAAGACCACCACCACGTCGCTGCTGACCGTGGCGCTGCTCGCCTGCGGCGCCGACCCGACGTACGCCGTCGGCGGCGTGCTGTCGGCGACCGGGCGCAACGCCGACGCCGGGGCCGGCGACCTCTTCGTCGCCGAGGCCGACGAGAGCGACGGCGCCTTCCTGGTCTACCGCCCGCACGCGGCGATCGTGACCAACGTCGGCGCCGACCACCTCGACACCTGGGGCACCGAGGAGGCCTACCGCGCGGCCTTCGCCGAGTTCGTGACCACCATCGACGCCGACGGCTTCCTGGTCGCCTGCGTCGACGACCCCGGGGCCGAGGCGCTGCGCCCGCTGGCCGCCGCCCGTGGTCTCGAGCTGGTCGGTGTCGGCGAGGGCGAGCACGCCGACCTGCGCGCGCTCGACGTGGTGCTCGAGGGCACCACGTCCTCCTTCACCGTCGTCGACCGCGGCCGCGAGCTGGGGCGGGTGCGCCTGGCCATCCCCGGTCGGCACTACGTGCTCGACGCGCTCGCCGCGCTCGGGGTCGGGCTGCGGCTCGGGATGCCGTTCGAGGGGCTGCGCGAGGGCCTGGAGGCCTTCGGTGGCACGGGTCGCCGGATGGAGGCCAAGGGCGAGGCCGGTGGCGTGCGCGTCTACGACTCCTACGCCCACCAGCCCATCGAGATCGCCGGCGACCTCGAGGCCGCGCGCTCGGTGGCGGGGGAGGGGCGCGTCGTCGTGGCCTTCCAGCCCCACCTGGTCTCACGCACCCGGCTCTTCGGAGCCGCCATGGGCGTCGCGCTGGGGGCCGCCGACGAGGTCGTGGTGCTCGACGTGCACCTGGCCCGCGAGGACGCCGACCCCGAGGTCACCGGCGCGCTGGTCGCCGACCACGTGCCGCTGCCGGCCGAGCGTGTCGCCTTCGTGCCCGACATCGCCGACGTGCCGGCCGCCCTCGTCGACCGGGCCCGCCCCGGCGACCTGGTGCTGACCCTGGGCGCCGGCAGCGTGACCGAGGTCGGGCCCCGCGTGCTCGAGCTGCTGCGGGAGGCGCCAGGTGGCTGAGACCCGCACCCGCGCGAGCACGTCCACCGGCACCGTCGCGGCCTCCTCGCAGCGCCGCTTCGCGCGCCGCCAGTGGTCGCGGCGCTGGCTGCGGCTGCGCTACGTCGTCATCGCGGTGCTGGCGCTCGCACTGCTCGTGGTCGGGGTCTGGTCGGTCTGGTTCTCCTCGCTGCTGGCCGTCGAGCAGGTCGAGGTGACCGGCGCCGACGTGCTGAGCGAGCAGGAGGTCCGCGAGGCCGCCTCGGTGCCGGTGGGCGACCCGGTGGCCCGCATCGACCTCGACGCGGTGCGTGCGCGGGTCGAGGCGCTGGCGGTGGTGCGCAGCGCCGACGTGACGCGCGCCTGGCCCGACGGCGTGCGCGTCGAGGTCGAGGAGCGGGTCGCCGTGGCGGTGGTGCGCATCGGCTCGACGCTGCGCGGCATGGACGCCGAGGGCGTGGTCTTCCGCGACTACCGCGACACCCCCACCGACCTGCCCCGCGTCGACGCGCTCTCCGGGGTGACCAGCGAGGCGCTGCGCGAGGGCGCCGCCGTCGTGGCCGCCCTGCCCGAGGGGCTGGCCGCCGACGTCGACCACGTCGAGGTCGGCACCGTCGACCAGATCCGCCTGCTGCTGCGCGACGGGCGCGAGGTGGTCTGGGGCAGCAGCTCCGACGCCGAGCAGAAGGCACGCGTCCTCGAGGTGCTGCTCGAGCAGGACGGCCGGGTGCTCGACGTCTCCGTGCCCGCCACCCCCACCACCCGCAGCTGACCCGGCCCGAACTTCGCGCCGACCCGGCCTGAACTTCGCGTCGACCCGGCCCGGACCTCCCACCGACCCCGGAGCCGGGCGCGGGTGTGAGCGGACCCACGCGGCGCCATCTCAGAAAAGACGCCGACACGCGGTGTGTCGGCACCGAGCGGGTACGCCGGCTGCCTACTGTCGTGACCACGACGAGGTTGACATAACTATAACCCTCTACCTGAGGGTCAGAGTTGAGAGACACGCCGACCCGTCGCCCCAGGACTCAGCACCACCCCGCACCACACCGCATCACCCAGCACGACCCAGCACGACCCAGCACAGCAACGAAACCAACCGAGCACTCAGCGAGAGGCGAGCCACCGTGGCAGCAGCACAGAACTACCTGGCCATCATCAAGGTCGTGGGCATCGGTGGTGGTGGTGTCAACGCCGTCAACCGGATGATCGAGGTCGGTCTCAAGGGCGTCGAGTTCATCGCCATCAACACCGACGCGCAGGCGCTGCTCATGAGCGACGCCGACGTCAAGCTCGACATCGGCCGCGAGCTCACCCGCGGCCTCGGCGCCGGCGCCAACCCCGAGGTCGGGGCCCGCGCGGCCGAGGACCACGCCGACGAGATCGAGGAGGTGCTCAAGGGCGCCGACATGGTCTTCGTCACCGCCGGCGAGGGCGGCGGCACGGGCACCGGCGGCGCTCCCGTTGTGGCCCGCATCGCTCGGTCGCTCGGCGCGCTGACCATCGGCGTCGTCACCCGGCCCTTCGCCTTCGAGGGACGTCGTCGCGCCAACTCCGCGGAGGAGGGCATCGCCGGGCTCCGCGAGGAGGTCGACACGCTGATCGTCATCCCCAACGACCGGCTGCTCTCCATCAGCGACCGCAACGTGTCGGTCCTCGACGCCTTCAAGCAGGCCGACCAGGTGCTGCTGCAGGGTGTCTCGGGCATCACCGACCTGATCACCACCCCCGGCCTGATCAACCTCGACTTCGCCGACGTGAAGTCGGTGATGGCCAACGCGGGCTCCGCGCTGATGGGCATCGGCTCGGCGCGCGGTGAGGACCGCTCGGTGGCCGCGGCCGAGATGGCGGTCTCCTCGCCGCTGCTCGAGGCGAGCATCGACGGAGCCCACGGCGTGCTGCTCTCGATCGCCGGTGGCTCCGACCTGGGCCTCTTCGAGATCAACGAGGCCGCGGCGCTGGTCGCCGAGGCCGTGCACGCCGAGGCCAACATCATCTTCGGCGCCACGATCGACGACGCCCTCGGCGACGAGGTGCGCGTCACCGTGATCGCCGCCGGCTTCGACGGCGGCACCCCCAAGCGCCGCGACGAGGGCACCGTGCTGCGTCGCGAGCCGCGCGAGCAGCAGAGCCAGAGCCAGGAGGAGACCCGCGAGGCGGCGCGTGCGGCAGCGAGCCGCCGCGACGAGCGCGACAAGGTCGAGGCCGGTGCCCGTCAGGGCTCCGCGCCGCAGCGGCCCGCCGTCGCCCCGCAGCAGACCTTCGCCCCGTCGGCTCCGCAGGCTCCCAAGCCGGCGCCGCGCCAGGTCCAGTTCGACGACGACGACCTCGACGTGCCCGACTTCTTGAAGTGAGCGCCTGAGGGTTCGTGTACAGCTTCCGTGACCACCGTGAGGGCGACGTCCGTGTCGACGTCGCCTTCACCGACTCCAGCGTCGACCTCCAGGGGCTGCGCCCGGGCTTCGCCGAGGCCCTGCCGCTCGTGGAGAGCGCCTGCGGTGTCCGCTTCGCGCGGATGAACCAGGTGCACGGTGCCGACGTCCTGCTCGTCGACGAGCCGGGCCCGGCTCCCACGGAGCAGGTGCCCACGGCCGACGCCCTGGTCACGCTCACCACCGGGCTCGGGCTGATGGTCCGGGTCGCCGACTGCGTGCCGGTGCTGCTGGCCGACACCGGCAGTGGCGTCGTGGCGGCGGTGCACGCCGGCAGGGCGGGCGTGGCGCTCTCGGTCGTGGCCCGTGCCGTGGAGCAGATGCGCGACCACGGCGCCGTGTCCGTGCACGCGTGGGTCGGCCCGCACGTGTGCGGCGGCTGCTACGAGGTGCCCGAGCAGATGCGCGAGGAGGTGGCCGCGGTGGTGCCGCAGACCTGGTCCGAGACGACGTGGGGGACCCCCTCGCTCGACCTCGGGGCCGGGGTGCGAGCCCAGCTCGAGGCGCTCGACGTCAGCCTCACCGAGGTCGCCCGGTGCACGCTCGAGGACCCTGCGCTGCACTCCCACCGGCGCGACGGTGCCACCGCGGGCCGGATGGCCGGTCTGGTGTGGACGTCGTGAGCCGCCGTGCCGAGCTCGCCGCGGGCCTCGCCTCGGTCCGCGAGCGGATCGACGCGGCACGGGCCTCGGCGGGCCGCGACGACGAGGTCGGCCTGGTCGTGGTCACCAAGTTCTTCCCCGCCTCCGACGTCAGGCTGCTGGCCGACCTGGGCGTGCGCGAGGTGGGGGAGAACCGGCACCAGGAGGCCGAGGCCAAGGCTGCCGAGTGCGCCGACCTCGACCTCGTGTGGCACTACATCGGCGCCCTGCAGAGCAACAAGGCCGCCGCCGTCGCGCGCTACGCCGGCGTCGTCGAGTCGCTGGACCGCACCAAGCTCGTGCGCGGCCTCGACCGCGGCGCCGCGGAGCGGGGCAGCCCGCTCGACGTGCTGGTGCAGGTCAGCCTCGACCCGCCGGGCGCCGAGCACCGCGCCGGCGCCGTACCCGACGACGTACCCGCGCTGGCGCAGGCCGTCGCGGACAGCGAGCACCTGCGGCTGCGGGGCCTGATGGCCGTCGCACCGCTCGGCGAGGACCCCGGCGCGGCGTTCGACCGGTTGGCCCGGGTGCGCGAGCACCTGCTGGCCGACCACCCCCAGGCAGACCGGCTCTCGGCCGGGATGAGCGGCGACCTCGAGCAGGCCGTCGCCGCCGGCGCGACACACGTGCGCGTCGGCTCCGCAATCCTCGGTTCGAGGCCTGCGGTCCGCTAGATTCACACCACCAGGCGTCCGTCACCGGACGCTCGAGATCCGGAGGGCACCACCATGAGCGGCGCGATGCGCAGGATCGGCGAGTACCTCGGTCTCGTCGAGGACACCGGCCGGTACGACGGCGACCACGGCGAGCACGACCCCAGCGACGACTACACCGCCGAGACCCGTCCCGTGGCCGCCCCCGGCCCTTCCCGACACGAGCGTGCGCGCGAGAACCGCCCCGCACCCGTGGCAGACCTCGCCGAGCGCCGTCGTCCGGCGCCCGGCCCGACCGGAGTGGTGGCCGAGCTGTCCCGCATCACGACCCTGCACCCCAGCACCTACAACGAGGCCCGCACGGTGGGGGAGAACTTCCGTGAGGGCGTCCCGGTGATCATGAACCTCTCCGAGATGGACGACGCCGACGCCAAGCGCCTGGTCGACTTCGCCGCCGGGCTGGTCTTTGCGACGCGTGGCACCATCGAGCGCGTCACCAACAAGGTCTTCCTCCTCTCGCCCGCCAACGTGACCGTGGCGGCCGAGGACAAGGAGCGCATCGCCGAGGGTGGCTTCTTCAACCAGAGCTGAGGCTCGCGCGACCCCGGCCCGGGACGCGAGCCCGGGTCACTGAACAGGAGACGAGACCGACGTGCAGGTCGCCGGTTCGATCATCTACATCATCCTGACGATCTTCTGGATCTTCTTGTGGGTCCGCTTCGTCGTCGACTGGGTGATGGTCTTCGCACGCGACTGGTCGCCACGCGGCCCCGTGCTGGTGGTGCTGGAGGCCGTCTACTCGGTCACCGACCCCCCGATCAAGGCGCTGCGCCGCGTGGTGCCGCCGCTGCGGCTGGGCAGCATCGCCCTGGACCTCAGCTTCCTGATCGTCTTCATCAGCGTCTGGATCCTGCGCAGCGTGGTCGCGGCCACGATGTTGTGAGGCCGGGGTGAACCCGCGTGTCACACCTGTCCCAGTCTTGGGGCTATTGTTCGATCCGACAGGTCGAGGACGCAGTGCGCTCCTCGGGACAACCACGACTACGAATGGGTGAGGTCATGCCGTTGACACCCGAGGACGTGAGCAACAAGCGCTTCACTCCGGTCCGTCTCCGCGAGGGGTACGACATGGGGGAGGTCGACCAGTTCCTTGACGAGGTCGAGGCCGAGCTCGCACGTCTGACCAAGGAGAACGAGGACCTGCGCGCCCGGCTCGCGTCGGCCCAGTCCGGTGGCGACACCGGGCAGCAGCCCGCAGCCGCCGCAGCCCCGGCCCCGGAGAAGCCGCAGGAGAAGGCGCCCGAGCCGGCTCCGGCTCCCGAGCCCACCCCGGCACCGGTCGCGGCCGCCGCTGCGACCCCGGTCGAGACCATCCGCGTCGAGACCGTCCCCCAGGCCTCCAACGCCGCCGCCCGGCTGCTCGAGCTCGCCACCCGCAACGCCGACGAGCTGGTCGACGAGGCGAAGAACGATGCCGACAAGATCATCGGCGAGGCCCGCACCAAGGCCGAGCGGCTCGAGAGCGAGTCGAAGTCGAAGGCCGACCGGCTCGAGTCCGACGCCCGCACCCGCGCCCAGATGCTCGAC
This sequence comes from Nocardioides sp. 31GB23, assembly GCF_040012395.1. Classification (NCBI taxonomy): domain Bacteria; kingdom Bacillati; phylum Actinomycetota; class Actinomycetes; order Propionibacteriales; family Nocardioidaceae; genus Nocardioides; species Nocardioides sp. 31GB23. The sequence continues at coordinate 13,528 of NZ_JBDYKJ010000060.1, forward strand.
TCCGAGACCGCCGAGCGTCGTCAGCAGATGTTCGGCGACCTGGAGCGCGAGCGCGACAAGCTCAGCGGCGAGGTGGAGAACCTGCGCTCCTTCGAGCGCGAGTACCGCTCGCGCCTCAAGAGCTACTTCACCCAGCAGCTCGAGGCGCTCGAGGGCACCGGCGACACCAGCAACGAGGAGAGCCCGCAGCCCAAGCGCCTGCGCTCGATCCTCGGCGAGGACGAGGGCTGATCCAGCCCCTCGCCCCAGCACCGCTCCCGACGCGGCCGACCCCGGTGGGGTCGGCCGCGTCGTGCGTCGGTGCCGGTGTGGCGGTTTTGAGGCCCCGGGTCCAGGGGCTACTCTCCGTGCCACCGCTGTCGTCTGAGAAGAGGCGCACGGCCAGGGACGGGTCCCCGCTGGGGTCGCCGGAGGGAGGCGGGCGCCATGGCTCGTGGACGACGGATGCTCGCCGCTGAGGTGGCATCGTCCGCGCGCCGGGCCGAGGGTCGCCCCGGCGACGCACCGCCCGCCACCAGGGCGGCCGCGACGACGACTCTGCACACCAGACCCGCTCCACCACGACCCCGGACAAGAAGGCAGCGCCCGTGACGAGCTCACCCGCGAAGAAGACCGCCCCGAAGAAGACCGCCAAGAAGGCCCCGGCAGCCGCGGAGGCGCTGGTCGTCAAGTCCGACGAGGAGGCCTGGACCCCCGGCGAGCTCGACGAGCTGCTCGGCGAGCTCAACGAGCAGCGCGAGCACAGCGCCGCCGTCGTGGCGGAGATGGAGGCCGAGCTCGACGGTTTGATGCGCGACTCCGGTGACGGAGCCGGGCTCGACCAGGCCGACGTCGGCGCCACGAGCTTCGAGCGCGACCACGAGCTGAGCGTGCTCAACAGCGAGCGCGACAAGCTCGCCCAGATCGACCGGGCCCTGGGGCGCATCGCCGACGGCAGCTACGGGCAGTGCGAGTCGTGCGGTCAGCCGATCGGCAAGTTGCGGTTGATGGCCTTCCCCCGTGCGACACTGTGCATGCCATGCAAGCAGCGCGAGGAGCGGCGATAGACCCGGCCGCAGCACCCGAGGACCGACCGACCCGCCGACGTACCTGGGCGCTCTTCGCCGTCGTCGCCCTGACGGGCTACGCGCTCGACCTGGGCACCAAGGTGCTCGCCGTGAGCCGGCTCGAGGGGGAGCCCGACGTGCCTGTCGTGGGCGACCTGCTGGTCCTGCGGCTGGTGAAGAACCCGGGGGCCGCCTTCAGCACCGGCACCGAGTACACCGTGGTGCTCAGCGTGCTGTCCATCGTGGCCGCCGTCGTGGTGGCCTACCTCAGCGTCCGGCTGCGCAGCCGGTTGTGGGCCCTGGGCCTGGGACTGCTGATGGCCGGTGTGCTCGGCAACCTGACCGACCGGGTCTTCCGTGCCCCCGGACCCATGCGCGGTCACGTCATCGACTTCCTGATGCTGCCCAACTGGCCGGTCTTCAACCTCGCCGACATGGCCATCAACGGTGCCGCGGCGCTGATCCTGGTGCAGGCCTTCCGGGGCGTGCGCCTCGACGGCACCCGCGAGCGCGACGACGAGCAGGAGCGAGCAGCATGACCCGGGTCTCCGACCAGCGTGCCCTGCACGTCCCCGACGCCATGGCCGGTGAGCGGGTCGACGCCGCCATGGCGCGGCTCTTCGGGCTCTCCCGCAGCCGTGCCGCCGAGCTCGTGGCTCAGGGCCACGTGCTCCTCGACGGTGCCACCCCGAGCAAGAGCGACCGGGTGCTGCCCGGCTCGCTCCTCGAGGTCAGCATCCCCAGCGTCGTGGACCCCCTCGAGGTCAAGCCCGAGATCGTCGAGGGCATCAAGATCATCCACGACGACGACTCCATCGTGGTGATCGACAAGCCGGTGGGCGTCGCGGTGCACCCCTCGCCGGGTTGGGGCGGGCCGACCGTGGTCGGCCACCTCGCCGGCGCCGGGTTCCGGATCGCCACCAGCGGCGCCTCCGAGCGCCAGGGCATCGTCCAGCGGCTCGACGTCGGCACGTCCGGCGTGATGGTGATCTGCAAGTCCGAGCACGCCTACTCGGTGCTCAAGAACGCCTTCCGGCACCGCACGGTCGACAAGACCTACCACGCGGTCGTGCAGGGCCACCCCGACCCGCTGGAGGGCACCATCGACGCCCCCATCGGCCGCCACCCCAAGGCCGACTACAAGTTCGCGGTGATGGCCGACGGCCGTGCGTCGGTCACCCACTACGAGACCCTTGAGGCGCACCGCTTCGCGAGCCTGCTCGAGGTCCACCTCGAGACCGGGCGCACCCACCAGATCCGGGTGCACATGAGCGCGCTGAAGCACCCCTGCGTGGGCGACCTGACCTACGGCGCCGACCCGGTGCTGGCCAAGCGGTTCGGCGTCGAGCGGCAGTGGCTGCACGCGGTGCGCCTGGGCTTCGAGCACCCCGACACCGGCGAGCAGGTCCAGTACGAGTCGTCGTACCCCGACGACCTGGCCCGCGCGCTCGACACGATCCGCGATGCCCACTGACACCAGCGACCTGTGGCTGCGCCCGGCCGAGCCGGGCGAGGCCGCAGCGCTGGCTGCTGTGCACGTGGCGGCCCGCCGGGCCGCTCCCATGCCCGACCCGGTGCACGGCGAGGCCGACGTCGCCCGGTGGCTGGCGGCGCGGCTGGTGACCGACGAGGTGTGGGTCGCCGACCTCGCGGACCACGGCGTCGTGGGCTACGCCCGGCTGACCCCCGGCTGGCTCGACGACCTGTACGTCGCTCCGGTGGCGGCGCGGCGCGGCGTGGGCGGCGCGCTGCTCGACCTGGTCAAGGCGCGCGAGCCCGACGGCTTCTGCCTGTGGGTCTTCGCCTCCAACGCCCCGGCCCGGGCGTTCTACGCAGGCCACGGCCTCGTCGAGCTCGAGAGCACCGACGGCTCGGCGAACGAGGAGGGCGCCCCCGACGTGCGGCTGGCCTGGCCGGGCGCCGAGCCGCTGCGGTTCCTGCGCGGCCTGGTCGACGACGTCGACGCCCAGCTGGGTGACCTGCTGGCGCGCCGCGCGGCGCTGACCCGCGCCATCCAGCCCTTCAAGGACACCACGAGGCGCGACCCGGGGCGCGAGCGCGCCGTGGCCGAGGCGCTCGCGACCCGTGCTCCCGAGCTCGGTGTCGAGCGCCTCGAGCGGATCGCGCACGCCATCATCACCGAGTCCCTGGACGCGGCGGCCGAGCGGACCTGAGTGTCGGTGCGCCCTGGCAACCTGTCGGTGTCGGTCGCGTAGGCTGACGTCCTTCCCCCAGGATCGACGTACGACCCCGGTGCCCTGCGCTGGTCGCGCTCGATGCTGCCCCACCGCACCGATCCCGAAGGGATGCTGCTCGCGACCATGGCGACCTCGTCGGACTCCTTCGTGCACCTGCACGTGCACACCGAGTACTCCATGCTCGACGGCGCCGCCCGGCTGGGCGCGCTGACCGAGCGCGCGGCCGAGCTGGGCATGCCGGCCATCGCCATGACCGACCACGGCAACGTGTTCGGCGCCTACGAGTTCTACTCGAAGGCCAAGGCCGCCGGCGTGAAGCCGATCATCGGCATCGAGGCCTACTTCGCGCCCAACATCTCGCGCTTCGAGCGCAAGGGCGTCAACTTCTACGGGGGCGGGCCCGACGACGTCTCCAACCGCGGCGCCTACACCCACATGACGCTGCTCTCGGAGTCGACCGAGGGCATGCACAACCTCTTCCGGCTCTCGACCGGGGCGTGGCGCGACGGCTTCTTCAAGCACCCGCGGATGGACCGCGAGCTGCTCTCGCAGCACGGCAAGGGGATCATCGGCACCACCGGCTGCCCCTCCGGCGAGATCCAGGTGCACCTGCGCCACGGCAACTACGCCGCCGCCCGCCAGGCCGCCGGCGACTTCCAGGAGATCCTCGGCAAGGAGAACTACTTCCTCGAGCTGATGGACCACGGCCTCGACATCGAGAACCGGGTCCGCGACGGCCTGCTCGAGCTCGGCCGCGACCTCAAGATCCCGCTGCTGGCCACCAACGACTCGCACTACGTCATGCGCGAGGACGCCAAGAGCCAGGAGCACCTGCTGTGCATCAACTCCGGCTCCACGATGGACATCCCCGCCGGTGACGGCCCCGGCCAGCGCTTCGCCTTCTCCGGGGACGGCTACTACATCAAATCTGCCGAGGAGATGCGGGCGCTGTGGGCCGACAGGTACCAGCTGCGCGAGGCGTGCGACAACACGCTGCTGATCGCCGAGCGCTGCGACGTGGAGTTCTCCGAGGGCGTGGGCAAGTACATGCCCAAGTTCCCCTGCCCGCCGGGGGAGAACGAGGACTCCTGGCTGGTCAAGGAGGTCGAGCGCGGGCTGCAGTTCCGCTACCCGAACGGCATCCCCGACGAGGTCCGCAAGCAGGCCGAGTTCGAGCTCGGCGTGATCACCCAGATGGGCTTCCCCGGCTACTTCCTCGTCGTCGCCGACTTCATCAACTGGGCCAAGAACAACGGCATCCGCGTCGGCCCCGGCCGCGGCTCGGGCGCGGGCTCGATGGTCGCCTACGCGCTGCGCATCACCGACCTCGACCCGCTGGTGCACGGGCTGATCTTCGAGCGCTTCCTCAACCCCGACCGCGTCTCCATGCCCGACTTCGACATCGACTTCGACGAGCGCCGGCGCGGCGAGGTCATCAAGTACGTCACCGAGAAGTACGGCGACGACCGGGTCTCCTACATCGTCACCTACGGCACCATCAAGGCCAAGCAGGCCGTCAAGGACTCCTCGCGCATCCTGGGCTACCCCTTCGCGATGGGCGACCGCATCACCAAGGCGATGCCCGCGGCGGTGATGGGCAAGGACGTGCCGCTGCAGCAGATCTTCGACCCCGAGCACGCCCGCTACGGCGAGGGCGGGGAGTTCCGCCAGCTCTACGACGCCGACAACGACGTGCAGAAGGTCGTCGACACCGCCATCGGCATCGAGGGCCTCAAGCGCCAGTGGGGCGTGCACGCCGCCGGCGTGATCATGTCGAGCGAGCCGCTCGAGGACGTCATCCCGCTGCTCAAGCGCCCCGCCGACGGCGCGATGATCACCCAGTTCGACTACCCCACCTGTGAGGGCCTCGGCCTGATCAAGATGGACTTCCTCGGGCTGCGCAACCTGACCGTCCTCGACGACGCCATCAAGAACATCGAGGCCAACCGCGGCGAGACGGTGGTCCTCGAGGACCTCGAGCTGACCGACGAGAACACCTACGCCCTGCTGCAGCGCGGCGACACCCTGGGCGTCTTCCAGCTCGACGGCGGCCCGATGCGCGCGCTGCTGCGCTCGATGCGCCCCGACACCTTCGAGGACATCTCCGCGGTCGGCGCGCTCTACCGACCCGGCCCGATGGGTGCCGACTCGCACAACAAGTACGCGCGCCGCAAGACCGGTCGTGAGCCGGTCGAGCCGATCCACCCCGAGCTCGCCGAGGCGCTCGAGGACGTGCTGGGCGAGACCTACGGCCTGATCGTCTACCAGGAGCAGGTGATGGCGATCGCCCAGAAGCTCGCGGGCTACACGCTGGGCCAGGCCGACATCCTGCGGCGCGCGATGGGCAAGAAGAAGAAGGCCGAGCTCGACAAGCAGTTCGCCGGCTTCTCGGCCGGCATGAAGGAGCAGGGCTACTCCGACGCCGCCATCAAGACGCTGTGGGACATCCTGCTGCCGTTCTCCGACTACGCCTTCAACAAGGCGCACTCGGCGGCGTACGGCGTGGTGTCCTACTGGACCGCCTACCTCAAGGCCAACTACCCGGCCGAGTACATGGCCGCGCTGCTGACCTCGGTCAAGGACGACAAGGACAAGTCGGCGATCTACCTCAACGAGTGCCGACGCATGAAGATCCAGGTGCTGCCGCCCGACGTCAACGAGTCGGCCGCCAACTTCACCCCGGTCGGCAACGACGTGCGCTTCGGCCTGACCGCGGTGCGCAACGTCGGGGCCAACGTCGTCGACGGCATCGTCTCGGGGCGCGAGCAGAAGGGCCGCTACACCGACTTCAACGACTTCATGGACAAGGTGCCGGCGCTGGTGTGCAACAAGCGCGTCATCGAGTCGCTGGTCAAGGCCGGTGCCTTCGACGAGATGAAGCACCGCCGCCGTGCGCTGGTGGCCATCCACGAGACCGCCGTCGACCAGTACGTCGACATCAAGCGCAACGAGGCCATCGGCCAGGACTCCCTCTTCGGCGGGATGGACGACGACGCGGGCGGCTCCTTCGGGATCTCGGTGACGGTGCCCGACATCGACGAGTGGGACAAGACCACGCTGCTGGCCCACGAGCGCGACATGCTCGGTCTCTACGTCTCCGACCACCCGCTGCTGGGCCTGGAGCACGTGCTGGCCAACGGCTCCGACTGCACCATCGGCCAGCTGATGCTCGACGAGGACCGCACCGACGGCTCGCCGATCACCATCAGCGGCCTGGTCACCTCGGTGCAGCGCAAGATCACCAAGCGCGGCGACGCGTGGGCGATGATCACGCTCGAGGACCTCGACGGCGGCATCGACGTGCTGCTCTTCCCCAGCGCCTACCAGCTGGCCTCGACGCTGCTGGTCGAGGACGCGATCCTGACCGTCAAGGGCCGGCTCTCGCGCAGCAAGGACCAGCCCGAGATCCACGGCCAGGAGGTCTCGGTCCCCGACATCTCCGACGGCCCGTCGGGCCCGGTCGTCATCTCGATGCCCTCGACGCGCTGCACCGGCCCCGTGGTCGAGCAGCTCAAGGACGTGCTCGGCACCCACCCTGGGATGACCGAAGTACGGTTGCGACTCATGACGCGGGAGGCGACGAAGGTGATGAGGCTCGACGACCGGCTGCGGGTCACTCCGACCCCGGCGCTGTTCGCCGACCTCAAGGCGCTGCTGGGTCCGGGATGCCTGACCAGCTGACCCACTCGTCGTCGCACCACTACCCGTTCGGCTCCTCGCTCGCGCAACCGGGCGACGTACGCCGGGCGCGGGCGGGGCTGCGCGCGAGCCTGCTGCAGGCGCTGGGCGTCGTGCTGGTCTTCCTCGTCGCCGGGGCCGCGCTGGGCTGGGTCTGGGAGCGCTGGTGGGAGCCGTCCACGGGCACGGTCTTCCGCAAGGAGTGGTTCCCCGTCGACGCCGAGGGCCGCTACGACCTCGACGCGCTGCGCAACGAGTTCGCCGGCACCGCGCAGTACGTCGTTCTCGCGCTGGGCGGGGGAGTCGTGCTGGGCGCGCTGTCCAGCCTGGCTCTCCTCGGCCGGGAGCTGCTGGCCCTGGTGGTGGTGCTGGTGGCCTCGGTGCTGGCGGCCGTGGTGATGTGGCAGGTCGGCGCGGTGCTCGGTCCGGCCGACCCGCAGGAGCTGGCCCGCACCGCGGGTCGTGGCGCGAGCCTGCCCAGCGACCTGAGCCTCGACAGTCTGGGGGCGCTGGTGGCCTGGCCCCTGGGGGCGCTCGTGGGCCTGAGCGGCGTGTACTTCGCCCTCCCGCTCGGTGCACGGGAGCGCTAGTGCCGCGGGTACCCTCCGCGGGTGACGAACCACCAGCCCCCTGAGAACCAGCCGAACCCCGAGCCGCACCAGCCCCACGAAGCCTGGCAGCGCGGCACCCCGGAGTACCTCGAGTCCGGCGGGGGTCGTCGCCCCGCCAGGGGTGGCCGGCGTCGGCGTCCGCTGCTGCTCGCGGGCCTGGGCGTGCTGGGGCTCGGAGTCGCCGGTGGCGTCGCCTTCGGTGCGTGGTGGTACCTCGCCGACGGCGGGTCCGCCGCCGAGGCGCTGCCCGCCGACAGCCTGGGCTACGTCGGGCTCACCCTCGACCCGAGCGGTCAGCAGAAGCTGCAGGCGCTCGAGACGCTGCGCAAGTTCCCGGCTCTCGCCGAGGAGCTCGACCTCGAGGGGGATGCCAGCGACGTCGACCTCAAGGAGCGCCTCGTCGACCTGGTCCTCGAGGATGCTCCCTGCACGGGACTCAGCCACGGCGAGGACGTCGAGCCGTGGCTCGGGGACCGGCTCGGCGTGGCGGCCGTGGACCTCGGGGGCGACGCGCCCGCTGCCGTCGTGGCGGTCGAGGTCACCGACGCCGAGGCCGCCGACGAGGGCCTCGCGGAGATCGACGCGTGCGGCGACGACTCGGGGGAGGCGAGCTTCGCCTGGTCGGTCGAGGGCGACTGGCTGCTGGCCACCGAGGATGCCGAGAGCCTGGGGCGCGTGCAGGACCTGGTGGCCGAGGGCACGCTGGCCGACGACGAGGACTTCCAGCGCTGGACCTCCGCCGCGGGTGGGGAGGGGCTGGTGACGCTGTACGCCGCGCCCGCCGCAGGCCCCTACCTCGCCGGGCTGGTGGAGAGGGACCCTGCCCTCGCCGAGGACCTGGGCCTGAGCGTCCCGGGGCAGGACGAGCTGCCCGAGCAGGTCGAGGAGGCGCTCGGCGACTTCGCGGGTGCCGGGGCCCAGCTGCGCTTCGCCGACGGCGCGCTCGAGCTCGAGGGGGCGGGGTCGATCGGCGAGTCGGGCTACCTGCGTGCGTTGAGCGGCGACGTCTCCGAGCTGGTGGGCTCGCTGCCCGCCGACACCGGGCTCGCCTACGCGATGGGGGTGCAGGAGGGCTGGTTCGACGAGCTCCTCACCTACCTGGCCGACACCTCGCAGGGTCTCGTGGAGGCCGACGAGCTCGCCGACGAGCTGGTCAGGCTCACGGGTCTCACCGGCTCCGACCTCGAGGCCGCCGTGGGCGGAGGCGTGGCCCTGGCCATCGGTGGCGGCGTGGACCCGGCCGAGATGCTCGGTCCCGACCCGACGTCGTTCCCGCTGGCGCTGAAGGTGGACGGTGAGGTGGACGACGTCGAGAAGGTCGTCGAGGCGCTCTCCGACCAGCTCGGCCCCGACGCCGGGCTGGTCGGTCTCGCCGAGGGCGACGCCGGTGTGGCGGTGGGGCTGGACGGCCCCTGGCTCGACGAGGTCGCCGATGGCGGCGAGCTGGGTCGCAGCGAGCGGTTCCGCACGGTGCTGCCCGACGCCGATCGGGCCGAGGGGATCAGCTACCTCGACCTGGATGCCGTGCGCGCCGTGGTCGCCGAGGCGCTCGAGCAGCTCGGAGGACCCGACGAGGCCACCGAGGTCCTCGACGACCTCGCCCCGCTCGCCGCCTTCGGCGCGGCGAGCTGGCTCGAGGACGACGTCCTCCGGCTCCGGGTGCGCCTGACCACCGACTGACCTCCTGCGCCCCGATCAGCGGGAAGTCTGGGCCGGCTCGGCGGGAGATATGGGCCGGGTCAGCGGGAGACCGGGGCGGTGGTGGCCCGGGTGAGGGCGACCAGGTCGGTGGGGGAGAGCTCGATGTCGAACCCGCGGCGCCCGCCGGAGACCAGCACCGTGGGGTGCTCCAGCGCGCCGGTGTCGACGACGGTCGGCAGCGCCTTCTTCTGGCCCAGCGGCGAGATGCCACCGACGACGTACCCGGTGACCCGCTCGGCGACGGCGGGGTCGGCCATCACCGCGCGGCTGCCGCCCAGCGCCCGGGCCAGCGCCTTGAGGTCGAGCTGGGCGCTGACGGGCACCACCGCGACCGCGAGCCGCCCGTCGACCTCGGCCAGCAGCGTCTTGAGCACCCGCGCCGCGTCGACGCCGAGGGCCTGCGCCGCCTCCAGCCCGTACGACGCCGCGCGGGGGTCGTGCACGTAGGTGTGGGCCACGTGCTCCACGCCGGCGCGCGCCAGCGCCAGCGTGGCCTGGGTGGTGGGGGAGCGGTCGCGGGAGCGGCGGGCCACGCCGACCCGCCTAGTTGGGCGACCAGCGCGTGCGCGCCACGTCGGTCGCGGGCAGGGAGGGGATCACGTTCATCGCCCGCAGCTCCTGCTGCAGCAGGTCGGTGACCAGCACCAGCCGCTCGCCGGCGTCGTCGGCCTCGAGCAGCGCCTGGCGCTCGGGCATGGGCAGCGGCGCGCAGGCCGCCAGCGTCCACGACAGGTACGACGGGTCGCGGGGCAGCGCCCCGCTGTAGGGGTCGGCGCGCAGGTCGGCCAGCGCGGCGCGGTAGGCGGTGAAGACGGCGCGGGCGCGCTCGACGACGTGCTCGTCGACGGCGCCGGCCGGCTCGGGACGCTCCTCGACGTGGCCCACCGGGAAGAGGCCCGAGGTCTCGAGCCGCTCGAGCGCGATCCGCTCGAGGCCGACGGCCACGCACGAGAAGGTGCCGTCGTCGTGCGGCTCGACCTCGGTGAGCAGCACCTTGACCCCGATCCGGTAGAGCGACTGCGCGCCGTGGTCGCCGACCTCGTAGCCCTCGCGGATGCCCACGGTGCCGAACAGCCGCTGCGTCGGGTCCTCCACGCGCAGCAGGTGGTGCACCAGCGCCCGGTAGCGGTCCTCGAAGACGGTCAGCGGCACGCTGACGCCCGGGAACAGCACGGAGCCCAGCGGGAACATCGGCAGCGTGTCGTCCACGTCCACCAACCTAGCCCTCCGGCGTGCACCGTGCTGGCCGCCGGGTTGGGCGCCGTGCTGTCCATCACCGCCGCTGAATCGGTGCGGGTGGGCGCGCGCTCGTAGACTCGGGGGCATGATCCGCCGCATCGACCTGCGCAGTGCCGCCACCGGCCGCGCGGCAGGGGAGCCGTTCGACTACCGCACGGCCCTGCCCCGCGCCGACTTCGACGTCGAGGCCGCCGTGCCCGCGGTGCATGCGATCACCGAGGCGGTGCGCACCGGCGGTCTCCCCGCGATCCAGGAGATGTCGGCGAAGTTCGACGGGGTCGAGCGCGACGACGTGCGGGTGGCCCCCGGGGCGATGCGCCGCGCCCTCGAGGAGCTCGACCCGGCGATCCGCGCGGGGCTCGAGGAGTCCATCGCGCGGCTGCGCAGGACCTGCGAGAACGAGCTCGAGCGCGACGCCGTCACCGACCTGGGCCCCGGCGCCCGGGTGACGCACCGCAAGGTGCCGATCGACCGGGTCGGCCTCTACGTGCCCGGCGGCCTCGCGCCGCTGGTCTCGAGCGTGCTGATGAACGTGGTGCCCGCCCAGACCGCGGGCGTGCGCTCGCTGGCGCTGGCCTCCCCGCCGCAGAAGGACTTCGGCGGCGAGGTGCACCCCACCATCCTCGCGGCCTGCGAGATGCTCGGCGTCGAGGAGGTCTACGCCGTCGGCGGCGCCCAGGCGATCGCGATGTTCGCCTACGGGGTCGGCCCGTGCGAGCGCGTCGACATGGTCACCGGCCCGGGCAACATCTACGTGGTGACCGCCAAGCGCCTGCTCAAGGGCGTGGTGGGCATCGACTCCGAGGCCGGCCCGACCGAGATCGCGGTCCTGGCCGACGACACCGCGCAGGCGGCGTACGTCGCGGCCGACCTGGTCAGCCAGGCCGAGCACGACCCGCTGGCCGCGAGCGTGCTGGTGACCACCTCCGAGCGGCTCGCCGACGAGGTCGACGCCGAGCTCGACAAGCAGGTCTCGGTGACCAAGCACCAGGAGCGCATCCGCACCAGCCTCGGCGGGCGCCAGTCGGGCATCGTGCTGGTCGACGACCTCGAGCAGGGTCTCGAGGTCGTCAACGCCTACGGCGCCGAGCACCTCGAGATCCACACCGACGACGCGTCCGAGGTCGCGGCGCGGGTGCGCAACGCCGGCGCGATCTTCGTGGGCCCGCACGCCCCGGTGAGCCTGGGCGACTACTGCGCCGGCTCCAACCACGTGCTGCCCAGCGGCGGCTGCGCCTGCCACTCCTCGGGGCTCTCGGTGCGCGCGTTCACCAAGTCGGTGCACGTCGTCGACTACTCGCGCGAGGGCCTGGCCGAGGTGGCCGACCACGTCGTCACCCTCGCCGACGCCGAGGACCTGCCCGGTCACGGCGCCGCCGTGCGCGTGCGCTTCGAGAGCTAGGGGCCGGCGATGGTCTTCCCCCCGCTGCGCGAGGAGCTGCAGGGGCTGGCGCCGTACGGCGCGCCCCAGGTCTCCCTGGAGCGCGCCCCGGTGCAGCTCAACACCAACGAGAACCCCTACGGCCCGTCGCCGGCCTGCGCCGACGACGTGGCCGAGGCGGTGCGTGCCGCCGCGACGACGCTGAACCGCTACCCCGACCGCGAGCACGTCGAGCTGCGCGCCGCCCTGGCGGCCTACCTCTCGCGCGACACCGAGCCCACCCGGGGCTTCTCGATCGACCCGGCGCAGGTGTGGGCGGCCAACGGCTCCAACGAGGTCATGCTCCAGCTGCTGCAGGCCTTCGGCGGGCCGGGCCGGCGCGCGCTGAGCTTCGCCCCGACCTACTCGATGTACCCCGAGTACGCCCGCGACACCGCCACCGAGTGGGTGCAGGGTCGCCGCGAGGACGACTTCACCCTCGACCTCGAGGCCGCCCGCGCGCTGGTGCTCGAGCAGCGGCCCAGCGTCGTCCTGCTGCCCAGCCCCAACAACCCCACCGGCACCGCCCTGGCGCCGGAGGCGGTGGGCGTGCTGTGCGAGGCCGCGGCCTCCTACGAGCCCTGCGGCCTGGTGGTCATCGACGAGGCGTACGGCGAGTTCCGCCGCGCGGGCACGCCGAGCGCGCTCGAGCTGCTGCCCGAGCACCGCAACCTCGTGGTGACCCGCACCATGAGCAAGGCGTTCGCGCTGGCCGGCGCCCGGCTGGGCTACCTGGCCGCCGACCCGGCGATCTGTGACGCCATCCGCGTGGTGCGCCTGCCCTACCACCTCTCGGCGGTGACCCAGGCGGTCGCGCTGGCCGCGCTGCGCCACGCCCCCGAGCTGCTCGGCCGGGTCGACGACCTGCGCGCCGAGCGCGACCGCACGGTCGCCTCGCTGCGCGCCAAGGGACTCACGGTCACCGACAGCGACGCCAACTTCGTGCTGTTCGGCTGCTTCGCCGACCGCCACGCCACCTGGGAGCAGCTGCTCGAGCGGGGCGTGCTGGTGCGCGAGACCGGCCCCGAGGGGTGGCTGCGCGTCTCGGTGGGCACCCCGGAGGAGATGATGGCCTTCGACGCCGCCCTCGACGAGGTGCTGGCGCTGGACTCCCCGCAGACCCCGCTGACCCCGCCGACCCAGGAAGTGAGCAGCCGATGAGCCGCACCGCACGCATCGAGCGACAGACCAGCGAGTCCAAGGTGCTCGTCGAGGTCGACCTCGACGGGTCGGGCCGCCACGACATCTCCACCGGGGTCGGCTTCTACGACCACATGCTCACCGCCTTCGCGCGCCACGCGCTGGTCGACCTGACCGTCCAGGTCGAGGGCGACGTGCACATCGACGCCCACCACACCGTCGAGGACGCCGCGATCGCCCTGGGCCAGGCGCTGCGCCAGGCGCTGGGCGACAAGGCCGGCGTACGCCGCTTCGGCGACGCGACCGTGCCGCTCGACGAGGCGCTGGTCCAGGCCGTCGTCGACGTCTCCGGCCGCCCCTACTGCGTGCACACCGGCGAGCCCGAGGGCCAGCAGTACGTCTCGCTGGGCGGCAGCGGGGTGGGCTACCTCGGCTCGCTGACCCGCCACGTCTTCGAGACGATCGCCTTCCACGCCCACCTCGCGCTGCACGTGCGGGTGCTGGCCGGGCGCGAGCCGCACCACATCGTCGAGACGCAGTTCAAGGCGTTCGCCCGGGCCTTCCGCGACGCGGTCGCGATCGACCCGCGCGAGAGCGGCATCCCCTCGACGAAGGGCGCGCTGTGAGCGATCGCCCCACGGTGGCGGTCCTCGACTACGGCTCGGGCAACCTGCGCTCGGTCGTGCGGGCCGTCGAGCGCGCCGGCGCCGAGGTCGAGCTGACCTCCGACTTCGAGGCCTGCCTGGCCGCCGACGGCCTGCTGGTGCCCGGCGTCGGGGCGTACGCCGCGTGCATGGCCGGGCTGCGCGAGGTCAAGGGCGAGCGGATCATCGGCCGACGCCTGGCCGGGGGCCGCCCGGTGCTGGGCATCTGCGTGGGCATGCAGGTCCTCTTCGCGCGCGGCATCGAGCACGGCGTCGAGAGCGAGGGCTGCGACGAGTGGCCCGGCCTGGTCGAGCGGCTGCAGGCACCGGTGGTGCCGCACATGGGCTGGAACACCGTCGAGGTGCCGGAGGGCTCGGCGATGTTCGCCGGCGTCGAGGGCGAGCGGTTCTACTTCGTGCACTCCTACGGCGTGCGCGAGTGGGAGCTCGAGACCAACGACCGCACCCGCGCCCCGCTGGTGACCTGGGCCGAGACCGGCGCCCCCGAGCAGGACGGTGACCGGTTCGTCGCGGCGGTCGAGAACGGACCGCTGTGGGCCACCCAGTTCCACCCCGAGAAGTCGGGCGACGCCGGCGCGGCGCTGCTGCGCAACTGGGTCGCCACCCTGCGGTCCTGAGCGCGGGCACCGGGCGATGAGCAAGGAGCGGGCGCGCCGGCGCGAGGCGCGCGAGCACGAGCAGGCGCTGCTGGCCGCGGCGCGCGCGGCCGAGGCCGAGCGTCGCGAGCGGCGCGCGGCGCGACGCCGGGCGGTGGCCTCGTGGCTGCCCGAGCGCTCGCGCACCGGCCGCCCGACCGGCATCGTCGCCGAGCGGGAGCGCCGCCAGCGCACCACCACCGTCGTGCTGGTCGTGGTGCTCAACGTCCTCGTCGCCCTGCTCACCGACGGCTGGGCCTGGCCCGCCCTGTCGCTGGTCGTCTCCGCCCTGGCCGCCCCCGTCCTGCACACCCTGCTGTTCCGCCGCTGAGGCGGCTCCACCACCCGGAAGGTCCCATGAGCGACTACCTGCAGCTCCTCCCCGCCGTCGACATCACCGAGGGCCGCGCCGTCCAGCTCGCCCAGGGCGTCGCCGGCTCCGAGCGCGTGTACGGCGACCCGGTCGCCGCCGCGCGCCGCTGGCAGGACGCGGGCGCCGAGTGGCTGCACCTGGTCGACCTCGACGCGGCCTTCGGACGCGGCACCAACCGCGACCTGCAGGCCCAGATCGTCGGCGCGCTCGACATCGACGTGGAGATGTCGGGCGGCATCCGCGACGACGAGTCGCTGGAGGCCGCGCTGGCCACCGGCTGCCGCCGGGTCAACATCGGCACCGCCGCGCTCGAGTCGCCCGAGTGGTGCGCCAAGGTGATCGCCGAGCACGGCGACCGGATCGCCATCGGCCTCGACGTGCGCGGGCGCACCCTGGCCGCGCGCGGCTGGACCCGCGAGGGCGGCGACCTCTACGACGTGCTGGCCCGCCTCGACGCCGAGGGCTGCGCGCGCTACGTGGTCACCGACGTCAACAAGGACGGGATGCTGCAGGGGCCCAACCTGCAGCTGCTGCGCGACGTCTGCGCGGTCACCGACCGCCCGGTCATCGCCTCCGGCGGGGTCACCGAGCTCGCCGACATCGAGGCGCTGATGTCGCTGGTCCCCGACGGTGTCGAGGGCGCGATCGCCGGCACCGCCCTCTACGAGGGCCGCTTCACCCTCGAGGACGCGCTCGCCCTGACCAGGGGCGCCTCGTGAGCCTCGCGGTGCGCGTCATCCCGTGCCTCGACGTCGACGGGGGCCGGGTCGTCAAGGGCGTGAACTTCCAGGGCCTGCGCGACGCCGGCGACCCGGTCGAGCTGGCCAAGCTCTACGACGCCGAGGGCGCCGACGAGCTGACCTTCCTAGACATCTCCGCCTCCCACGAGGGCCGCGCCACCACGATGGAGATCGTGGCGGCGACCGCCGAGCAGGTCTTCATCCCGCTCACCGTCGGCGGCGGCGTGGGCTCGGTGGCCGACGTCGACCGGCTGCTGCGCGCGGGCGCCGACAAGATCGCGGTCAACACCGCCGCGATCCGCCGCCCCGAGCTGGTCGCCGAGATCGCCGACCGGTTCGGCAACCAGGTGCTGGTGCTCTCGGTCGACGCGCGCCGCGCGAGCGGCACCGGCTCGGGCTTCGAGGTGACCACCCACGGCGGGCGCACCTCGGCCGGGCTCGACGCCGTCGAGTGGGTGCACCGGGCCGCCGAGCTGGGCGCGGGGGAGATCCTGCTCAACGCCATGGACGCCGACGGCACCCGCGACGGCTTCGACCTCGAGCTGATCGAGGCGGTGCGCCGCGAGGTGAGCATCCCGGTGATCGCCTCGGGAGGCGCCGGGGCGCCCGAGCACTTCGCGCCCGCGGTCGACGCGGGCGCCGACGCGGTGCTGGCGGCCTCGGTCTTCCACTTCGGCACGCTCACCGTGGGCCAGGTCAAGGACGCCCTGGCCCAGGGCGGCCATCCCGTCCGCTGACTCCCGCGTCGGTCTGCGGGCCTACCCGGCGGGGTAGCCCGACCCGCGCAGCAGCCCGCTGAGGTGCGCGGCGTTGGCCGCCGCGGTGCGCGTGGTCGACGCGGTGCCCTCGGGGGTCTCCTCGAGGTCGTTGTAGTCGGTGCCGTGCATCGCCTCGCCCACCCAGTACGTCGCCGCCTGGGCCGGGATGGTCATCCCGACGTCGCTGAGCCCCTGGAGCAGCTCGGCGGTGGTGTGGTGGGCCCCGTCCTCGTTGCCGACCACGGCCACGAGGGCGACCTTGTCGAAGAGGACCGGGCGCCCGGCGTCGTCGGTCTCGGCCAGCTCGGCGTCGAGGCGCTCGAGCACCATCTTCACCACCGACGAGGGCTGGCCCAGCCAGATCGGGGTGGCCAGCACGAGCACGTCGCAGGCGAGGATCTTCTGCCGGATGGCGGGCCACTCGTCGCCGTCGCCCTCGTCGGTGGAGACGCCGAAGCGGACCCGGTGGTCGACGACGCGCACCACCTCGCCGCTGCCGCCGTGCTCCTCGAGCACGGCGAGCACCTCGCGGCCCAGCTTGTCGGCGCTCGACGGGGCCGGCGAGCTCTTCAGCGTGCAGTTCAGGACGAGTGCGCGGAAGGTCATGGCCCCACCGTGCCTCGCGGGCCGTCGTGAGACTTCACCCTCCGCGGTGGTCAAGTCGGCCCGCGCGGGTCGCGGGTGCGGCATGATGGAGCGGTCCGAGCAGCGCCGATCCGTGGGGGGTCCCGGTGGCAGAGCCCGACTCGCCCGGTGGCGAGCCCTCGCCCGCGCCCCCGGACGCTCCCTGGCAGTGGTCCTCGGTGCGCGAGCGAGCCACGACCGCCGCGCCCGTGCGGGTGCTGCCCTCCGCGGTGGGCGCCGAGCTGGTGGCCGCGCTGCGGCCCCCCGAGGTGCCCCTGCCCGCGCCGGGCGCCGAGGGCGTCGCGGTGCGTCGCGAGCGGCGTACGACGTGGGGGCTGCGGGTCGCCTGCGCCGCGTTCGTGACCCTCGCCGGTGCGGGGCTGCTGGCCACCGACGTCGGTGCGGGGCTGCGCGACGACGTGCTCGCCCAGCTGCCCGACCTGCTCGTGCCCGGGGCGGACGGTGGGACCGGTGGGGGGGGGGGGGGGGGGGGGGGGGGGGGGGGGGGGGGGGGGGGGGGGGGGGGGGGGGGGGGG
>NZ_JBDYKJ010000061.1:0-30248 GCF_040012395.1 Nocardioides sp. 31GB23
CTGGCCATGCTCAACCTCGGCGGCCACCGGCCCACCCTCCCCGGGCGCACATGACCCACGGAAGAGACAGGAGAGCCCCTTTTCACAGGTCTACGACATCGAGCTCATATGCCCGATTCGCTCTGGCCCGAGCTCATCAACCCCATCCTCGCCGCCGTCCTCCTCGGCGCCCGAAACCAGACACAGCCGAAGGCCACCGCAGCCGATTGGCGACCTCGGCCGCACCGCGATGATCACCAAGGTCGCCGACCACCCAGGCTGAATCCAGGTGGCGAACCCGGCACCGGACCCCGCTGCAGAGGGGGTTTTCGGGTCACAAAGCGCGACACAAGCCCGAATGGCTCAAATGACAAGTGGCCCGTGTCCTGCGTTTCCGCAGGCCACAAGCCACTTTTCAGTAGCGGGGGCAGGATTTGAACCTGCGACCTCTGGGTTATGAGCCCAGCGAGCTACCGAGCTGCTCCACCCCGCGTCGGTGGCTCAACCGTCACACACCACGCCCACCGCGCACAATTCGGGACCGCGCCCGGCGGGTGGGTGAGGGTCGCTGGCCTAGGGTCGAGACGTGGATGCCGCAGACGCAGACGTGCTGATGATCGGGTGCGGCGACCTCGGGTCGCGCATCGGTCTGCGCCTGGCCGAGCGGGGGCACCGCGTCCTCGCCCTGCGCCGCCGGGCCGAGCTGGTGCCGGCCCCGCTGCACGGCGTGTCCGTCGACCTGACCCACGAGGTCCCCGACCTCCCCGCGCTCGAGCTGCGCCACCTGGTCGTCGCCCTGACCGCCCGGCCGCGCTCCGAGGAGGCCTACCGCGCGACGTACGTCGACGGCATGCGGCGCGCGCTCGACGCCGTCGAGGCCGCCGGCCGGCTGCCCGAGCGGGCGCTTCTCATCTCCTCCACCGGTGTGCACGGGGACGTGCCCGACGGCACCCTCGTCGACGAGTCCCACGCGCCTTCCCCCAAGGACGGCCCGGCGCGGGTGCTGCTGGAGGCCGAGGAGCTGTTCGCCTCCCGGGTGCCCGGCGGCACCGTGCTGCGCTGCTCCGGCCTGTACGGCGGGCAGCGGCCGCGGCTGGTCGACAAGGTCGCGGCCGGCGACGTCGGCGACCCGGACCGCTGGACGAACCGCATCCACCGCGACGACGCAGCGGCGGCAGCGGTCCACCTGCTCACCCGTCCCGAGCCTCCCGAGCCGGTCTACCTCGGCAACGACGACGAGCCCGCCCTCATGGGCGACGTGGCCGCCGAGATCGCGCGCCGGCTCGGCGTCGCCCCACCGCCGCGCCCCGACCCCCGGAAGGCCCACGGCAAGCGCATCTCCAACGCCCGGCTGCGCGCGACCGGCTGGGTGCCGGCGTACCCCACCTACCGCGAGGGCTACGTCACGGACGCGCCGGCAGGTCCGACAGCGCACTGAGGTCGCCGGCCCGCTCCCGGCCGATCACGCTGAGGCTGCCGTCGCTCTCCAGCACGACCGCGGCGACCTGGGAGACGTCACCGGTCCCGCTCCCCCGGATCGCCTGCCGCACCTCGGCCGCGGTGAGGCGGGCGTCGCGCAGCGCGTGCTCGACCATCTGCCCGTCGCGCA
Source organism: Nocardioides sp. 31GB23 (assembly GCF_040012395.1). NCBI lineage: Bacteria > Bacillati > Actinomycetota > Actinomycetes > Propionibacteriales > Nocardioidaceae > Nocardioides > Nocardioides sp. 31GB23. The sequence continues at coordinate 1,589 of NZ_JBDYKJ010000061.1, forward strand.
GCAGCAGCGTGGGCCCGGCGGTCACCGCCGAGCGGACCGCCGGCAGCCGCGAGGTGACCACGGCGACGAGCAGCTGCAGGAGCGCCAGCACCGCCAGCGCGACCACGCCCTCGACCCACGACACGTCCTTGCTCAGGAAGATCGTCGCCAGGGTGGAGCCCAGGGCCACGGTGACGACGAGGTCGAAGGCGTTGAGCTTCGAGAGCGTGCGCTTGCCCGAGGTGCGCAGCACCAGCACGAGAGCGGCGTACGACGCGGGGCCCACCAGGAGCACCCGCCAGATGTCGGACCAGGAGTCGAACCACATGGCCCCTGTCTACCGGTCCCTAGGGTGGGGCGCACAGACGGGCGGAAGCCGAACGAGGAGCAGGTCGTGGACCAGCAGCAGATCCCCCGCACGATGCGCGCAGCAGTGCTGACCCGGCACGGCGGTCCCGAGGCCGTCGAGCAGCGGGACGTCCCCACCCCCGAGCCGGGCACCGGCCAGGTGCTGGTGCGGGTGGGCGCCGCCGGCCTCAACAACACCGACCTGTGGACCCGCGAGGGCGCCTACGGCAGCAGCGCGGAGGCCCCCGAGGCCCGCTCGGGCTGGCGCGGCCCCGTCGACTTCCCCCGCATCCAGGGCGGCGACGTCGCCGGCGAGGTCGTGGCCGCCGGCCCGGGCGCCCCCGCCGACCTGGTGGGGCGCCGGGTGCTGGTCGACCCGGCGACGCGCTACGACCACGACGGGCCCGACGCGCACCCGACCCACATCCTCGGCAGCGAGGCCGACGGCGGCTTCGCCGAGCTCGTGGTCGTCGACGCCGGGCGGGCCCACGTCGTCGACGGCTCGCCGCTCAGCGACGTCGAGCTGGCCGCGCTGCCGATCGCCTACGGCACCGCGCTGGGCATGCTCGAGCGCGGGCACGTGGCGGCCGGCGACACCGTGGTGGTCACCGGCTCCTCCGGCGGCGTGGGGCTGGCGGCCGTGCAGCTCGCCGCGGCCCGTGGCGCCCGGGTCGTGGCGATCACCAGCGGCGTGCACGCCGAGCAGGTGCGGGCCGCGGGCGCGGACGTGACCGTGGACCGCACCGCGGGCGACCTGCGCGAGTCCCTGGCCCGGGCCTGCCCCGAGGGCATCGACGTGGTCGTCGACGTGGTGGCCGGCCCCTTCGTCGCCCAGGCCCTGGGCCTGCTGCGCGACGGCGGGCGATGGGTGGTCGCGGGGGCGCTCGGCGGCCACCTGGTCGAGCTCGACGTACGCCGCCTCTACCTGGCCAACGTCGCCCTGGTCGGCTCGACCATGCACACCCCCGCCCACTTCGAGACGCTGGTCGACCTGGCCCGCCGCGGCGAGGTGCGCCCGGTCGTGGCCCGCACCTACGACCTGGCCGACCTCGCCGCCGCGCACGCCGACCTGGAGGGCCGCGGCCTCGTCGGCAAGCTCGTCGTCACACCCTGAGGCCCGGCCCGCGCTGGGCCGCGAGGCCGGCGCCGCAGAGCGCGGCGAGCAGGGTCGCGGCGCCCATGCGGCGCTCCAGCGGGTGCGGCGAGGTCACGTTGGCGACGGTGTTGAGCGCCATCAGGCCGGCGACCGTCCCCACCGCCCGTCGCGGACCGGGCGAGCCGGCCCGGGCGAGCACCGCCGCCATCGCGACCAGCAGCCCGCCCTGCCCGAGAGCGGCCCAGCGGTAGGGCGTGGTCAGCGCCCCGTCGACGGTGGGCGCGCGGCCGCCGAGCACCGCGTCGCCGTACGGCGCCCCGCGCCACAGCGCGACCTGGAAGCCGGCCGCGGCGACCAGCGGCAGCGCACCCACGAGGCCCACCGTGCGACGGGCTCGCGGCGGGAGTGTCGTGGCTCGGGCGAGGATGCGCATCAGGGCCTCCTGGTGTCGTGTGCAGCGATGGTCTCAGGACCGGCGGCGCACCAGCACCACCCCGAGCCAGGTGAACCAGACGATGAAGCCCAGCCCGAAGACCGACGTGGCGATCTCGGAGGCGGCCGGCACGACCGTGACAGCTCCGACGGCGGCGAGACCGAGGGCGAGCCCTCCGAGCCCGGCCGGCAGCGCCCGGGTCCGCAGCGCGGCGTACCCGACGACGCCGGCCCACAGCGCGCCGGCGACCTCGATGCCACCGCCCAGCGCGTCCTGCACCACGCTGGTCGCGACCCAGGTGTCGAGCGCCAGCGCGGTGTCGTGCGCGTGCAGCTCGACAGCAGCCTGCTGCGCGACGAGGGCCACGCTCCCGCTGGCCACGAGCATCCCCGACCAGACCAGTCCCAGGGCCGTGGACACCCGGGCGAGGACGGGCGCCGGGGACAGGCGGGCGCCGACCCCCAGCGAGACCAGCACCATCGCGGCGCCGCCGAGGAGGTAGAGGACCAGGTACCACCCCGCCAGCGCGGCGTGGTTCTCGACCAGGAAGGCCAGCGACGCCTCGGGCTCGGCGATGGGCGACACGAGGCCGCGGGGCACGAAGTAGGCGGCCATCGCGATGAAGCCCAGCACGTAGGTGCCGGCGACGAGCTGTGCGGCGATGCCGCCGGTGCGCGCCAGCGCGTACGACGTGTCGGTGGGGCGGGGCGCGGTGCCCGTCGTGGTGGGTGAGTCAGCAGAAGTGCCGGTGATGGTGTCGGTGTGTCGTGTCATGCCTCCACCGTCGCTGCGTCCGGGGTGTCGGCGCATCGGAGCGGGGGCCGGAGCCGGGTAGTCCTCGAGGCCGGACCCGGTCGGCCGAAAGTGCCATACGTGCACCGCCGCACCGGGCCTACCCTGGTCAGGTGACTGGAGGCCCGCTGCGCGCGCTGTGGGACGAGCCGCGGGCCGAGCCGCCGCCGGGGACGCCCTGGTGGGACCGGGCCCTGGTCGCCGGCCTCGTCCCGCTGACCGTGCTCGAGGTCGCCCTGCGCGCCGACGTCGTGTGGCCGCTCTGGCACGGGGCGTGGACGCTGGTGTGCGTGGGCGCCCTGCTGTGGCGCTCCCACCGGCCGCTGGCGATGGTGGTCGTGGCCTTCGGCGCCCAGAGCGTCGCCGGCATCGTGCCCGCGCTGGCCGGGGAGCCCCACAGCGTGCTCGACGTGACCGCCGTCGTGCTGCTGGTCGCCTACTCGCTGGGCCGCTGGGCCAGCGGGCGCGGCGTGCTGGCCGGGAGCGGCTTCCTGCTGGCGCTGCACCTGCTCCGGGAACCGCTCTACGACGCCAGCGGCGCCTCGATGGTCCTCGGGGTGGGGGCGCTGATGCTGCCGGTGGCCCTCGGCGCCGTGCTGCGCCTCTGGAGCGCCGCCCAGGTGCGAGCCCGCGAGGAGGTGCGGCTCCGCGAGCGCGAGCAGCTGGCCCGCGACCTGCACGACACCGTCGCGCACCACGTCACCGGCATCCTGATGCACGCCCGGGCCGCCCGGGTGCGGGCCCGGACCGACCCCGGCGCGGCCGCCGCGGCGGTCGACGGCGTGGAGGAGGCCGCGTCACGGGCGCTGGAGGACATGCGGTCGATGGTGGCGGTGCTGCGCGACGACCGGGCGGTCGGCCCCGGCCGCTCCCCCGCCCACGGCATCGCCGACATCTCGCACCTGGCCCGCGACGAGGGTCCGGACCCGCGCGTGGTCGTCGAGAGCTCCGGCGACCTCGACCGGCTGCCGTCCCCCGTCGGCTCCGCGCTGTTCCGCGCCACGCAGGAGGCCGTGACCAACGCCAGGCGGCACGCGGTGGGCGCCACCCTGGTGACGGTGCACCTCAGCCGCGACCACGACGTGGTGCGGCTGCGGGTCCACGACGACGGGCGTGCGCCCGGTGCCGGGCGCGTACGCCGCAACCAGACGGCGTACGGCCTGGCCGGGATGCGCGAGCGGTTCTCGCTGCTCGGCGGCGCCGTGCACGCCGGCCCGGACCCCGGCGGCGGCTGGACGGTCGAGGCCACCGTCCCCACGAGCCCCACCGGGCCGGGGGCGCACCCGTGACGGCGCCGGTGCAGGTGCCGGGGCGGGCGCCGGTGCGCGTGCTGGTGGCCGACGACCAGGACATGGTCCGCGTCGGCCTCTCGACGATCCTCGACGCGCAGCCGTCGATCGAGGTGGTCGGCCAGGCCCGCGACGGGCTGGAGGCCGTGGCCCTCGTCGCGTCGCTGCGCCCCGACGTGTGCCTCTTCGACATCCGGATGCCGCACCTCGACGGCATCGAGGCGACCCGCCGAGTCGCCGGCCCCGACGTCGCCGACCCGGTGCCGGTCATCGTGGTCACCACCTTCGACCAGGACGAGCATGTCTACGACGCGTTGCGGGCCGGGGCCCGCGGCTTCCTGCTCAAGGACGCCGACCCCGAGCTGCTGGCCCGCGCCGTCCTGGCCGCCGCGCAGGGCGAGGCGCTGATCGCGCCGGCCGTGACCGCTCGCCTGCTGGCCGCCTTCGCCTCGTCGCGGGCCGGCGCCGTGCGCGAGCCGGTCGACCCGCTGACCCCCCGCGAGGAGGCGGTCCTCGACCTGGTCGCCGCCGGTCGGACCAACGCCGAGGTCGCCGACGAGCTGTTCCTCTCGCTGAGCACCGTCAAGACCCACATCGGGGCGCTGATGACCAAGCTGTCGGCCCGCAACCGCGTCGAGCTGGTGATCTGGGCCTACGAGAGCGGCCGCGCCGACCCCGGGCGCCGTCACTGACCGCCAGCACCCGGAGCGGCACCGGGGGAAACAGACGAGGCCCGGACCTGTCGGTCCGGGCCTCGTGCACTGTGTAGCGGGGGCAGGATTTGAACCTGCGACCTCTGGGATGCACCCGTAGTGCCGTATGCGCTTGCTGCCATCTGCCAGTGTTTGACGCTTTCGCGGCCTGACCTGCACAAACACGACACCCTCAACTTCACCGTTTGACGCTGGCTGACTCAAACGAGCACCAATTACGCCCACTTTTCGCCCACCATCAAGTCGCCAGCAGAGCAACCAAGCGTCGCTCACAATTGGTTGAGTCGGGGCATGCGTATACCCCCTTTGGGTATATCGCTCAATGTCGATACTCTAGACAGATGCCGACGCAATTGAACATGCCGCACGTGCTGGGCCCGTCTGATGGTGAGCGCGCGATGCTGTTGGCAGCTCCTCGCGGCTACTGTGCTGGCGTGGACCGGGCGGTCATCACCGCGAGGCCTGGCTCGACGGTGTCGAGACGGTGTCGGTCACCTCTGGAGCCTCGGTACCCGAGAACCTCGTCGAGGGCGTGCTCGCCTTCCTCTCCGAACGCGGCTACCCTGACGCCCGCGCCGTCCACTCGGCCGAGGAGTCGCTGATCTTCGCGCTACCGCACGAACTCCGCCGTGACCTCAAGGCCGCTACGTAGAGCGGCGAGCCTGAGTCACAGGCGAGAGGGCCAGACGCCGAACTGGACAGCTCGAAACACGCAGTCGTTCGCCCGCACCAAGCGACCGGGGCAGAGTCACGCCACGGGTGACGGGGATTCAGCGAAGGCAGACGAGGTCGACCTTGTTGCTGAAGTTGAGGTGTGTCGGTGTTCGATGCTCTGCGTCGACGCCAAGACCCCTCGAGTTCACACCGGCTCCGGCAGGCTAGGACGTGACGATCCTTGCCCCCCCCTTCGTCGACCGCGCCGTCGAAGCCAAACTTGGCTGGCTGGACCGAGCGCCGGCATCCTGAACGCGCAGCGGATCGAGACGTCGGTCTCAGAAATGCCTGAGCCCCGCGGTGCCTAACCCGGCTCTTGCGAGCTGTGCCAGAGGACGGTTATCCGCGGGGCGATGTCACTAGAATACGCACGTGTCAGCCGAGGAGCAAGACGACGACGCGCCCGCCGCCGTGGCCGGGTCCCCGCCGACGCTCAGCGCCACCGACCTCGAAGCGTGGCTGAGTACACCACGGCTCGACACCTACCTGTTCCGCTGCGGCGGCGACGCCCCTCTGGCGCTTGAGCTCTACCGCTGGAACAGCCTGCTGGCCGCAGCCGCTCTGACCGACACCTGCCATCTGGAGGTCGCGCTACGCAACGCCTATGACCGGCAGATGGCCCAGCAGTTCCCGGACTGGTCGGTCGACCCCGCGAGCCGGCTGTTCACGCGCACCCAGGGCCACGGACGCGCGGTGACGAAACAGGTCTCCCTCAACACGGGCAGCCAACGCGCACTCAACGACGCCAAGCGCGGGCTCGGAGCGCACCCCAGCCACGGCAAGGTCGTGGCGGCCACCATGTTCGGCTTCTGGACCAAGCTCACCGACCGAGACCGGACTGCGACCTTCTGGACGCCGATGCTGCGCCACGCCTTCAACGGCTCCCCCACACGTGGCGAGGTCCATGAGCGGGTCGCCCGCGTCAACAAGTTCCGCAACCGGCTCGCGCACAACGAGCCCGTCTTCTCCAGCTCCTCCGGCCTCCACGACCGCATGCGCGACGTCGACGATCTGTTCATGTGGGTCGCCCCGGCCGCGGCCGGCTATGTCCGCGCCACCTCCACGGTCCCTTCATTGCTCGCCCAGTGTCCCGTCCCCGGGCTTCTGTGAAACGGACTGCAATGCTGGACTCAGCACCCGCCGGCAGGGCGCCGGATGGCGCACTCGCCGGCTTCACCCGGATCCGCGAGACCGCCGAGGCCTTCATGGACAAGCGCGACCTCGCAGGCGACGGCTGGCACGAGGAGACGGTCACCGCGGTCGCCGTGATCGAAGGTCGGCCGGAGGTCGACGTCTTGGAGTTCAGCCGCAACCAGGAAGGCCGCGGCCCCAACGCGCTCGGGGCCGACTACCTGTGGTGGTGGATCGACAGCGCCACCGAGGAGTGCTTCGGGATGCTGGTGCAGGCCAAGCGGCTTAAGCGCAGTTCCGGCGGTGACTGGCTCGTTGACGTCACCCACCGCGAGGGGAAGCAGCTCGGCGACCTGATCCGCACATCCGAGGAGCTGGGAGTGCCGGCCGTGTACGCCGTCTACACCGGCGGGCTGGTTTTCCGCGGCCAGCTCCCGTGCCCCCACAGCGGCGAGGGCTGCCCTGATCCAGACTCCGCGACCCACCCCGAGCCGCCCGAGGAGTGCCTGCCCTGCCGAAGGATGACCATCTCGATGGCGACCGCCTACCAGCTGCGCCAGGGGTGGTACGACCCGAAGATGACCGCGGATCTCGTCGTGTCCGAGTCGATCCCCGTCGAGGACCTCGTCGACCCGGCCGTGCCCTCGCCGCCGGTGTGGGACCTCAACCTCGACAAGCTCCAAGATCCCCAACTGCGCGACTTCCTCCTCAAGCCGCAAGGCGGGTCCCGCGAGATCGCCCGGCGCATCTTCCGCCTGGTCTCCGACCACCGCCGCGGGGCGTTCTCGGCCGACGTCGCCGAGGTCCTTCCCTTCCCTGGAGCGCCGCTCTTCACCGAGGTCCCCGAAGACACGGGTCACTTCCCCGGCCCGTACTTCCGTCATGTCCTCCAAGGCCTGCGGGCCAGCCCGCCGGCGTACCTGGAGGCGCTGCGGCGGCCGCCCCGGCTGGACGAGCTGGCGTGGGATCCCGACTCGACAAGCTCCGATGGGACCATCGGACGCATGACGGCCGCCAACAATCCGTTCTCCGCCAAGCGGCGACCCCCGCCGGAGCTGGAAGGGACGAACATCGCCGGCGTCGTCCTGGTCACGCTCTGAAGGTCACGCTCTGAAGGTCACGCTCTGATCGCTTCAGGGCGACACTAGCCACCTGTGTGGCGCACGCTGGTCGCCATGACCACCGAACCCATCCACACCGAACCCATCCACACCGAACCCATTCCCACCGTCCCGCTCGACCGCCCCTTCCGCGCCGTCCTCGAAGGAGGGCCGATCGAGCCCGGCGAAATCGTCACCGTGCTCGACCAGGCGATCGTCGATGGGCGGTGCGTCGTTCGCAGCGCCCACGGCGAGGGCTACTGGCACGTGCCGGCCGCGGCACGGGCCATCGACATGTCGGCCGTAGTACCGGCGATCTTCGAGCCCGAACCAACCATCGCGTTCACCTTCCCGCCCCGGTGAAGACACACGGCCGGGTCGGGTGGGAGGTTCCATCCCGCCACCACGAAGTTGCGTGACACGATTCGCTGCGTGGGCTTCAACAAGGACGACGAGACCGCGCTCCTCGGGTGGTGCCGATGACTCGCTACGAGTACGACGAGGAGGCCAGCACCGCCGAGCTGCACGACGTCGTGCACGAGATCGACGACTCCCCCGCCCCGGTCTCGCGCTGGCTGGACGCCATGGGACGCCTCATCGCGATCAACGACCCTCTCGCCCGCGAGCTGCTGGCCTTGCATGGTGACCGCGGATCCGGATCAGGTGTGTGCGACTCCGTCGTCGATGACCCCGCCTTGGACCCGATGAAAGCCGGAGGGACTGGGGGTGAGACGACCGAGATCATCGCCTCGCACTTCGGCATCGAGTACCCGCAGGGTTCGTGAGCGCCCAACCGTGAGTTCGCATGACTCCAACGCTCGGCTGGCCGAGCTGATCCGCGCCGGTCTGCAGCGCGCCGACCAGCTGGGCCGCACCCGGGTGCCGCTCAAGCTATTCCCGGCGGAGGACCAGGAGGGGCTGCTCACGCTCCTGCACGCCTACCTGTGGGACACCGCCGCACCGTACGACGACGAGTGGCATCACTCTCCGGGCAACATCATGACCCCTGTGGGCCGAGCTGCTGGAGATCGGCAGCAAGACCCGACACCGCCTCATCCCACTGCGCACCGACCTGGTCAAGCTCCTCACCGAGCGGGGCCCGGGATACCGGGCGCACCCGCGATCGGTGCGCGTGCTAGTGCGTGAGTACAGCGGCCCGATCGAGCCACCCGTTCATCCCAGCGACGCCCGCGAGACCTCCAGCACGATCGCCGTCGGCGGGTGGGGAGCAGGTTTCGGAGACGCCGACACCAACCGTCAGGTCGAGCTGGCCGCCGAGAAGGTGGTCCGCAAGCACTACGAGGCCGACGGGTGGGAGTTCACTCGCGTCGCCCACCTCAACTGCGGCTGAGACCTCACCGCTGCTCGCGATGGCAAAGAGGCCCACCTCGAGGTGAAGGGCGTGTCGAGCTCGATGCCGTCGGTCCTCTTGACCCGCAACGAGCTCCGCCGAGCCGAGACTGACCCCGAATGGGCGCGCCGTGGTGGCCAACGCACTGTCCGCCTCCCCTGCCCTGGCGCAGTTCGATCGGCAGACGGCGGCCTCAGCCGACGACACGACCGTCTACCGCGTCACCGCACCGGTGACCGGCCCCCGGTCGGCCGCTGTCGCGGGAGCTAGGCCGAGCCGACGTCGGCCAGTGCGCGGGGGTGCGGCTTCTCAAGCATTCCTCGGCGCTCGACGTACCACTCGAAGAGCAGCGTGAAGAAGGGCGGCACCGCAGCGATGAGGCCAACGGCGGTGAGCCGCAGGGACCAGCCGAAGGTCGTGCGGGCCAGCAGCGTCACCAGCAGGTAGGTGATGAACAGGACTCCGTGGATCGGACCGAAGATCTTCACGCCTAGCTCGGTGGTCTCGGGAACGTACTTGAGGTACATCCCGATCAGCAGGCCGGCCCAGGAGAATGCCTCGGCGATGGCTGCCATGCGGAACCAGGTGCGGACGCGGGCCGGGGTACGCAAGGGCGCCGAGGTCGTCGTCACGCCGACACCGGAGTTGTCGCACCAAGGGCGCGCTCAGAGCGTGTGGCAACGAACTCGGGCTCCTGCTTCATCAACTTCGTCCTCTGGAATGTATGTGATCGCATGTTCGTGGCGTGGGGCGACGGCAAGATGTCAGGTCGATCGTGAGACCGGCTCGGGTGTCGAGGAGCCTGCTGAGCGAAGTCGACAGGTCAGGCTGGTCCGACGGCGCGCCCACAGGGCGTAGGCGAGGAGACCGAGGGAGGCGACTGCGAGGAGCGGCTGGACCGGTGCGAACCAGTTCAGCGCTCCGCTGACCCCGAGCGCGAGCACCACGAGTTTGTTGCAGATCGGGCACCCGACCGCGAACAGGGAGAGCATCGTGCCCACGAACGTCTTTCCTCCTTCGGTCGTCGGCACGGGCACCGAAGGGTCTCGGACGAAGGTGGCCGCTAGCGCGCCGGACAGAAGGGCGGACAGCGCCCAGACGGGGTAGTTCCACCACAGGACCGGGGTCATCCGGGTGTACCAAGGCGTCTGGATGATGCCCGTAGGTATCCCGATCGCGAGACCGACGACCACAGCGGCCGTGATCCCCACAAGAAGGCGTCGAGTCACGTCACTCCTCTCATGCATCAACTATGCGCAATAGTAGATGCCGGGGTCAATCGCTGGTCAATCACTCGGCTCGGCGATCGTCACTCTCTGTGGTCTCGCGCCCTGGTCGTGCTCCTCGGTTGCCGGGCCGTCCAGGTCCTGCTGCTCCCTGGCGCGCAGCACACCATCGGGCACCTGCGGGGTGGTGAACCGCAGCACCACCACGGTAACGAGGAGGAACCCGACGATGGGGATGCCGACGAAGACCAGCAGGATCTGCCACCAGTTCACGGAGCCGACCCCTTCTGACTGGCGAACGAGCTAATTGGGTCGAGTTCCATCAACGGTGTCCTCCAGGGGAATCGGAAGGACCGGCTCTGGTAGCCGGTGCGGCTATGGTGGATGCCTGGGTCAACTTGCGTAGACCAGCGCGGCCATCATTCCGGCCTCGGCGTGGTAGATGTTGTGACAGTGCGCGGCCCAGTTGCCCGGATTGTCGGCCTGGAGCTCGACGTCGAGGCGCTGCATCGGGGTGAGCAGGACGGTGTCCTTTCGCACGCCGTTGGGCAGCGCGAACGTGTGGCCGTGGACATGCATCGGATGAGTCATCATCGTCTGGTTGGTCAGGCGCACCTGCACCCGTTCACCCGGGGTGATCTCGATGGGCTGGTTGTCGGGAAAGGCGGCTCCATTGATGGCCCACGCGTAGGGGCTCATCTGCCCGGTCAGCGTGAGCTCGACGCTCTGGCCCGGCCGACGCGTCGGAAGACGTGCGGACTCGGCCGGCTCGAGGCCGCCGACCCTGGCCATCGCACCGTTGAGCTCGGCCACCTTGACGTCTGGTGCTGGGGCAGCACCGCTCCCGGTCCGGATCAGTGCCAGGGCCTGACCCTCCTTCCCGACGGGTTGGGCGACCAGGGGAAAGACTCCGTCCTCGAGGGTGGCGATGCAGTCGTAGCGCTCCCCCATTCCGATGTAGAAGCCATCGGTGTCCGTGGGCTTGAGGGGGAAGCCGTCGGAGTCGGTGAGTGTGAGTCGGTGGCCGCCCAGCGCGACGGCGAAGATGGTGTCGGCGGCGGCGTTGATGATGCGCAGCCGGATCCGCTGCGCGGGCCGTGCCTTGAGCACATCGGGGTCCTGGGCGGTGCGGCCATTGATGAGGTAGTGCGGGTAGGTGACGTCACCGGCGTCGCCGAACGGTGAGTCCGAGGACCCCATATCCATACCCTCCATACCCTCCATACCGTCCATGTCTCCCATGTCCATGCCGTCCATGGAGTGCTCACCGCCGGAGCTGCCCGCAGTCAGGTCTGCAAGCACGTCGTCGGGGGTCGTGCCGGTGCCGTCGATCCAGTCGTCGAGCACCACGATCCATTCGGTGTCGTAGGCACCGGGCTCGTCGGGGTCGTCGATGACCAGTGGTGCGTACAGACCTCGATCGAGCTGCACCCCAACGTGGGGGTGGTAGAAGTAGGTGCCTGGGTCGGGCGCGACGAACTCGTACACGAAGCTCTCGTTGGAGGAGATCGGCTCTTGGGTGAGCCCGGGAACACCGTCGGCCTCGTGGCGGAGCGCGATTCCGTGCCAATGGACACTGGTTTCGGCCTCGAGGTTGTTGGCGACCGTGACCCGGAGCAGGTCGCCTGCGGTGGCTCGGATAACGGGCCCGGGGACGGTGTCGCCGTAGGCCCAGGTAGGCACTGTCGTTCCCCCCAGGTCGATGGTGGTTGCCCGGGCGTTCAGCGAGGCGGTGACGACCCGTTGGCCGGGCTTGGGCGCCAACGGCGTCTGCTTCGGGATGACGAACTTCGAGCCGCCGGGCTTGGAGTTTGACTGACCGGTGCAGGCGGTGAGGGCGGTAGATCCGGCGATGGCGAGGCCACTGAGGATGAGGGTGCGCCGGGAGAGCTGGTTCACGGGTGTCCTTCGCTTCGAGCAGTCAGGTAGGTGGAGGCGGGGAGTGATCACCCACCGTCGGCCGGGTCGCGGGCCGGGTCGCGGGCCGGGTCGCGGGCCGGGTCGCGGCCGGTGTCGGGGACGGGCGACCCGAGAGGGCGTCTGCGCGCCGACTGGTGCCACACGAGCAGCGTCGCAGCCGTCTGTTGTGATTTCCTGCGCGGAACCATGAAGGCTTGACGAAGTTGGTCGTCTGGAGGTGTTCGGCAGTCCGCTCGCCCGATCCCTGCACGAGCGCCGCTACCGGGGCCGGTACTGCGCTGGGATGAGTGCGTCGATTCGTGGGATCAGGGCCGGGATGCACGCCTCCAGCTCGTTTCGAACGACGATCAGCAGCGTCAGCGTTGTGGCGGAACCGTCGTCGACGACGAAGCCTGCATTGGGATGGCGTGAGGCGAAATCCTCGATGATGCGGAGCGGTGCCGAGACGCTTTGCGGTGTGCCCGGTGGGCCCTGTGTCATGGGGCGCTTGCACGCACGAGTGAGGTCGTGCAATGCCTGGTGCGGGGCCTCGACCTCGTCGTCGTTGAGGGACTCCTTGGGCGCCGGAAGCGTGTCGGGCGCGACTAGCGCACCGCCGACCGGTGCCGGAGCGGATAGCGTCGAGGACTCAGATCCCCCGAATGACTCCGCGACCGGACCAGCGATCGTTCCCGCGTACGCGACTGCTGCGAGCACTGCGAGCAGCACGATGACGGCACCCAGCGGGTGTCGAACCAGGAATCGAGCGACTCGGGCACGAATCACAAAGGCACCTGCCAGGTGCCGATCAGAGTGCGCAGGCTCGCCAGCCACGCGCTCCAGATCCCGGTCACCTGCAACACGCCGAGGACCACCAGCATGGCACCACCAACACGCATCACCCCTCGCGCGTGCCTTCGCGCGAAGGCGAACGCCCGAAAGGCACGGCTGACACCCAGGGCCGCCAAGAGGAACGGGATGCCGAGCCCCAGGCTGTATGCGAAGGAGAGCATCGCTCCCCGGCCGGCGGTGCCTGTCGTGGTGGCCAGAGATAGGACGGCCGCCAGCGTGGGTCCGATGCAGGGGGTCCAGCCGATACCGAACATGACCCCGAGCACGGGAGCTCCGGCGAGACCGACCTTCGGCTGGTAGCGAAGACGAAACGTTCGCGAGACCCCCGGGACGGCACCGAGAACGCCGGCGAACATCAGGCCCAGGACGATGGTCAGCACTCCAAGGACCCTGACGAGAAGGTCTTGGTGGCGGATCAAGGTGCTGCCCAGGGTGCCGAAGAGGGCGCCATAGCTGGTGAACACTGCGGCGAAGCCCAGCACGAACAGGGCGGTACCGCCCACGGCGGTAGATCGCGTCGGGGCACTCGACTGGCGGATCGCGGTCGCGCCTTTGGAGTCGCCGGGAAGGGCATTGGGCTCCCGCGTCGCGTCCGCGCCGGCTGCGCCGGTGACGTAGGCGAGGTACCCGGGCACGAGGGGTAGGCAGCAGGGGCTGAGGAAGGAGACCGTTCCGGCGACGACCGCGATCAGGACGGCAACGAGAAGGGGGCCGTCGGCGATCGTGGTGCCGATGGACAATGCCGCGGTCATTCGGGACCCTCCGCGTCCTCGATGAGCCCGCGCAGCGTGGTGGCGTCGATCTGCCCGATGTTGCGGGCTCGGATCACACCTGATCGGTCGACCACGACCGTGGAGGGGACCGCACTGACGGGCAGGATGCCGGTGAACGCGGCTAGGACGAGCCCGTTCTGGTCATCCAAGCTGGGATAGGTGATGGAGAACTCGCGCTCGAAGTCTCGTCCGGCGGCAGGGTTGTCGCGTACGTCGATACCCACGAACCGGACACCTCGTCCGGCGGTGTCCGCAGAGATCTGTGCCAGGTCAGGTGCCTCTGCCCGGCAGGGTGCGCACCACGATCCCCACACGTTGAGGACGACCACATACCCCCGTAGGTCGGCTAGGGAGAGCGTGTCTCCGGCGATGGTCCTGCCCTTGATGTCGGGAAGCGGAATGCCTTCGTTCCCGGGGTAGAGGGTCACACCCACTCCCCCGACGTCGGTGGTGCGGGCCTGGGACCGAACCGCCTGCCACTGCCACCAGCCGCCCCCGAGGACCGCGGCGATCACGAGGATCACAACGATCGTTCGCGCCTTTCGCAGCACGCGACGCACCTCCAACCATCTACTATGTTGCCTAGTGGATAGTACGGGGCGCGCCTGAGCGCCGGAAACTCGATCAACACTCGATCAACAACAGACGGGACTTCCATGACCGGCCCCAGCAGCGACCGCATCCTTGGCCTTTCGCCTCGCGCGAGGCGGGTTGTCGTGCCGCTGCTTCTCGTCGCCGTCCTGGTGATTGTGGTGGGTACGCTGCTGACCCAGCGGTCAAGTGGTGGCTCCGGTGATGTCGCCACCACCGACTCGGGCCCTCTGGTCGGCAGCGACCTGCATGCGGTTGCCGGGAGCGCCGGTCGGTTGTTCGTGGCAGGCCACGGGGGTGCCGGCTACCGAGATCCTTCGGGTGGATGGAGGCAGATCGAATCGCTGGCCAACAAGGACGTGATGGGCTGGGCGGCAGCCGACGGCAGGCTGCTTGCCGGTGGGCACGAGGGCCTGTACGCCTCCACAGACGATGGAGCGACGTTCGATCAGGTCGCCGGGCTGCCGGTCTCCGACGCTCATGGACTGGGCGGTGCGGGCGAGGTGATCTACCTGTCCGCACCGGAAGGTGGTGTCTTCGTGTCCGCTGACGGCGGCGAGACGTTCGAGGAACGGGCGCCGCAGCGAGGCGACATCATGGGCACGATCTGGGTGGACCCGTCCGACTCCGACGTTGCGATCGCGTCGTCGATGCGCGACGGCGCCGTCAAGACCACCGACGGTGGGCGCACCTGGACGGCCCTCGGCAGCGGCACCGGCTCGATGTCGGTCGCGGTGGGCGAAGGAGGAGTAGACCTCTTCGTCATTGGGACGGGCGACGCCCAGGTCAGCACCGACGGCGGCACAGACTGGGCCTCGGCGGCAATTCCTGGCGGCACCAGTGCCGCCTTCTACACTGCGGAGGGCAAGCTGGTCGTCGCAGCACTCGATGGCGACCGGGCTGACGTGTACGAGCAAGTGGGGACCCAGTGGGACCCGCTGTCCTAGCCAGGCACTGACTGGGCTGGCTGGGCCGAGGAAGGAAGACTGCGCCAATGCGTCCGTTCGGGGACCTCGAGGCCGTGATCATGGACCACCTCTGGTCCGCAGCCGAGCCGCTGACCGTCCGTGAGGTGCTCGAGCGCATCGACCGCGACCCTCCGCTGGCCTACACCACCGTGATGACGGTGATGGACAACCTGCACCGCAAGGAAGTCCTCAGCAGGGCGAAGGAGGGGCGAGCCTTCCGCTACTGGCCCACCAAGGACCGCGCCAACCACACCGCCGAGCTCATGCACGAGCTTCTCAACGACAGCGGCGACAGCTCAGTGACGCTGCTGCGGTTCCTCGACAACATGAGCGCTGCCCAGGTCAAGAAGCTCAAGCGGGCCCTCGATGATTAGCGCACTGCTTCTGACGACCTACGCGGCCGTCGCCGGAACCCTCGGTGCGGGATGGCTCCGCGAGGCTCGGTGGCCAGGTCTTGCCCCGCGATTGGCCATCGCCGCCTGGCAGTCCCTGGCGGTGTCGGTACTCCTCGCGCTGGCCGCAGCTGGGCTAGCGCTGGCGATCTCCTTCCCGCACGTCAACGCCGACCTCGCCGCGCTGTTCAACCTGTGTGCCGAGACCTTCCAGCACAGCTACGCATCACCGGGAGGGGCACTGACCGCGCTGGTCGGAGTGGCCGTGACCCTGGTGTTGGCGGCCCGGGTCTTGTGGTGCACCACGCGGGCCTCCATCACCGATCACCGGGAGCGGGCCACACGTGTGGCCGCCCTCGACATGGTCGGCCGCCGCAACATCGTGCCGGGCGCCTTGGTCGTCGAGCACGGCGCACCGTATGCCTTCTGCATCGGCGGACGACACCACCGCGTCGTGATCACCAGCGGCTTGCTTGCGACTCTCGGGCCGGCCGAGCTCAAGGCCGTGTTGGCCCACGAGCACGCCCACCTTCGCCAGCGTCACCACACCGCCCTGGTCTCATGTCGCGCACTGTTCGGCACGCTGGCCCCGCTCTTCCCAGCCTTCCGCGCTGCGATGCCTCTGGTGCGCCACTACGCCGAGCTATGCGCCGACGACAGCGCTCGCCGCCGGGTCGGCGCGGGCCCGCTACGTGACGCGCTCGCACGACTTGCCCTCCTTCCCGCGCCGAACGGCACACTGGCCGCGAGCGCCCAAGATGTCGAGCAGCGCTTGACGCGTTTGACCGGCCGGCCGCGCCGCATGCCGCTCGTCGCCTCAGCGCTGACCGGCACTGGCATCGTCGCGGCGGTCGTCGTCCCGTTGGCCTTGGCAGCAGGCCCCGCGCTTGCTATCGCCTGGGAAGGTCTGTGCCGCGTGGCCTAACGGCCCCATGACCGGAGCCGGGGGAACCGCCGCCGGGACAGCCGGGCTTGCCCACCGGGGGACGGATACTTCACGCTCCTTGAATGGGCGCTTGGCCGACGCGAAGGCCACGGCGTCCGGGCCAAGGGCCCGCGTGTGACTACGCCTCCCCCCGCAAGACGACGATGGCAGCGGCGCCGTGGGCCCAG
Source organism: Nocardioides sp. 31GB23 (assembly GCF_040012395.1). Lineage (NCBI taxonomy): Bacteria > Bacillati > Actinomycetota > Actinomycetes > Propionibacteriales > Nocardioidaceae > Nocardioides > Nocardioides sp. 31GB23. The sequence continues at coordinate 18,349 of NZ_JBDYKJ010000061.1, forward strand.
TAAGACAGCCGACCGGGCTCTGCGAAGGGCACTCGTGTTGCGCTCCCCGCCTCGGCGGCGACGGTCTCCGTGAGCACGGTCGGCCACCGTGAGGCACGTACGTCACGGATCGCCCTCACAGCAGGGGGTGGGCCGGCGCGAGGGGGCGGTGCCTGCTCGTCACCTGACGGCCAGGCGCCAGCGCACGTCATCTTCAGGCCGAACTACTATCCTTCTTAGGAGTTGGTTTCTCCGACGAAAGGAGTGCGTGATGGCGAGCATCCGTCGCCGCGCCAAGAGCAGCGACGTCAACAAGCAGCTATCGGGCTGGAGCAAGCGCCGGATCGCGTCGTGGTCGCTCTTCGGGCTGGCAGCGCTGGTAGCGGGCCAGCACCTGGTTGCACACGCCGGCTGGCGCCCCCTCCCCATCTCGATGGGATGGCAGGACCTACTGCTCGGCTACCCGATGGCGATCGCGCTCGCCGTGGTCGGTGGCATCGTCATGGACCCGAACCCCCGCATCTGATGACGGCGTTGGCCATACCGAGCCCGAGCGAGGGTGTTTGGCACCTGGGGCCCCTCCCGGTTCGTGCGTATGCGTTGTGCATCATCGCTGGGATCGTTGCGGCCATCTGGTTGGCCGAGAAGCGGTGCACGCGCCTCGGCGGCAGGCCGGGCGCCATCCAGGACATCGCCTTGTGGGCAGTGCCGTTCGGGATCATCGGTGGTCGGCTGTACCACGTCGTCACCGATCCCGAGCTGTACTTCGGGTCCGGCCGCCGCCCCGTCGAGGCGCTCTTCATCTGGCAGGGCGGCCTGGGGATTTGGGGAGCGGTCGCTCTCGGGGCGTTGGGGGCGTGGATCGGCGCACGACGCGCCGGCATCTCGTTCGCCGCGGTCGCCGGCGTGCTCGCGCCCGCCATTCCACTGGCTCAGGCGATCGGGCGCTGGGGCAACTGGTGGAACCAGGAGCTCTTCGGAGGCCCGACCGATCTTCCATGGGGGCTCCAGATCTCTGCTGACCGGCGACCGTCCGGCTACGAAGAGTTCGCGACCTTCCATCCCACCTTCCTCTACGAGTCGCTGTGGAGTCTGGGGGTCGTCGGTCTCGTGCTCTGGGTCGAGGCGCGCTATCGCATCGCCGGCGGTCGGCTGTTCGCTGTGTACGTGATGGGCTACACCTTGGGGCGCGGATGGATCGAGTACCTCCGTATCGACACCGTGAACCACGTCCTGGGGCTTCGACTCAACGTGTGGACCAGCGTCGTCGTCTTCGTCGCGGCCGCGGCGTACTTCGTGGTCGCGACCCGCCGAGCGAGCGGCGCAGACATCATGTCTGGTGCCTCGGCCGAGGGCGCCGCCGACGGCGCGGCGACCACAGGCCCTCCTGATGATGCCACTGGCCCACGACATGACCAGCAGCATCGACCGATACCCGGGCCACCTCTGGCCCCGAGCGACCGCCGGCTGGGCAGACGTCGCCGACACTCGCCTTGAAGACTTCGCCGCCATTCCGTTCCGCCACATGCAGCCCTACAGGGCCCGGCGGGGCTGCACGCCTACGCGGGCACGTAGAACCGCGCGGACCCCACGGTGGTCATTCAGCTCCGGGAGACGCCGGCCCACGCACAGCGCGACCATGGCTCGCTCGGTGTCAAGGTCGCGGCATCTGTCGGTAGCGTCACGATCGGGTAAGTGGTAACTTACGCGTTCGTGGTGACTTACCAGTCTGATGCGTGGGCGCTACTGGGCGACTCACGCCGGAGGGCGATCATCGAGCGGCTCTCGGCCGGCGCGTGCACGGTCGCCGAGCTGGCCGAGGAGATGCCGATCAGCCGGCCGGCGGTGAGTCAGCACTTGAAGGTGTTGCGTGAGGCCGGGGTGGTCCACGACGAGCCGGTCGGCCGCAACCGGGTTTACAGGATCGACGCGGCACGGCTTGAGAAGTATCGGCGGCAGCTGGACCAGTTCTGGTCCGGCGCCTTGGGGAATCTCGCCTCGAGCCCAGGCGACCGACAGCAGGAGATCGGGTGACGGTGCAGTCCGACGGGGCCGTGCAGCACGAGGTGCTGGTCGACCTCCCACCAGACGAGGCGTTCTGGAAGTTCGCCGACCTGGACAAGATCAAGCCACGCGAGCACAACATGCTCGCCGTGCCCATCGCCGAAACCGTGCTGGAGCAGCATGCCGGAGGCGACGTATACGACCGCGGCGTCGACGGCAGCATCTGCCGCTGGGGACGGGTCCTGACCTTCGACCCACCCCACACCATCGCGTTCAGCTGGGACATCGGACCAGACTGGCAGGTCACCACCGACCTCGACCGGACCAGCGAGGTCGAGGTCACCTTCACCCCCGAAGGGAACGACCGGACCCGCGTGACCTTGACCCACCGACACATCGAACGCCACGGCCCGGGCTGGGAGTCCCTGCGCGAGGGCCTCGACGCACCGGACGGCTGGCCCCTCTACCTCGGCCGATACGACGCGCTGACCCGCGGCGACCTGGAGGCGCTGTGAGCAGACCGGACCTCACGCCGTACGCGGTCCAAGAGCGTGGCGATCTCCTCGCCCTGCTGCGCGAACTGACGCCGGCGCAGTGGGAGAGCCCGACTCTGTGCACCGACTGGTCTGTCCGACAGGTCGCGACCCACGTCGTCAGCTACGACGAGCTCACCAAGCTCCAGACCGCAGCGATCTTTCTGCGCGGCGGTCTGCGCACCGGGACGGTGAACGAGGTTGCCCTGAGCCGGTATCGGGACCTCGATCCTGACGCTGTCCTCGACCTCGTCGCCAGGTGTCAACGCCCTCGCGGGCTGACTGCGGCGATGGCGCGGGGATCGCGCTGACTGACGGGACGATCCACCACCAGGACATCCGCCGCGCGCTGGGCATGCCGCGCACCATCCCCGAGGAGCGGCTCGTGCCGGTGCTCGACTTTTCCCTCGGCGCGCCGACCCTGCCGTCGAAGAGCAACCGCCGTGGCCTCAAACTCGCGGCGACTGACGTCGACTGGTCCACAGGTGACGGGCCCGAGGTCTGCGGGACGGGCGAAGCGCTCCTGATGGCTGTCGCCGGCCGGCCAGCCGCGCTGGGCGAGCTCGAAGGCGAGGGGCTGGCGACGCTACACAGCCGAGTCGAAGGCCGATAGGACGCGCTGCCGGTCAGGTACGAACTTCACGTCACTGGTGGCCGCCCTCTTGTGCAGGTCTATCCCCCACAACGACCCGTTCTGCTTGCTGCTGCACGCATCCCTCCCGAGCTTGAATCCGCAACAGTTGTCGAGTCGGGCGCGCGACGCTACTTCGAGATGAACAACCCCCTCGCGAGCCTCCCTCCGACTGCATCAGTTCCCCGCCCCCTATGCCACGTGAGTGCCGCACGAGCCGTCGCCGGGCAGGGCGGGCAGGGGTAGGCAGGGTGAGCAGCCGCCATTGGAGCGACGAGCTGGACGCCTGGACCGGGACTCGCCTGCCCCGCTGTTGGGGTAGATGAACACGTAGACACTCAGATCGCGCACCGCTCTCCCCCAGGCCCTACGGCGCCGCTTCGTGCTCCGCGAGAGCCACTGCCGGGTCCACTGGATCACCGCCTGCCGGACGCACCTCGAGGTGCAGGTGCGGGCCGGTGACATTTCCGGTACTGCCCACCGCGCCGATCACCTGGCCTCGCGCGACGACGTCACCGACACCGACGGCGATGCTGGACTGGTGGCAGTACCAGAGCTCGGTGCCGTCCTCGAGCTCGACGATCGTTCGGTAGCCGTAGGAGCCAGCCCACCCAGCCTCGATCACCTTGCCGGAGGCCACCGCGTGAATGTCGGTGCCCGTCGGGCCGGCGAAGTCCAAGCCAGTGTGGACTGTGCTCCACAGGTAGCTGGTCTCGCCGAACGTGCCCGTGATCCGATACCTCGTCAAGGGCAGCGCCCAGCGCTCTGAGGCCAGTTCACGGGCGTAGGAGCGCGCTTGGCGGCCCAGTGCCGCCAACGCCCGTGAGCGGCGGGTTGCCTGCTGATCGACTGCCGTGCCCACGCCCGCTCGCGTTGCCTCGGCCGCACCCGCCTGGTCCCCCTCGGACCGCTGGGCGGACCGGCTGACGGTGGCGAAGCGCGAAGGGGTCGGAGCGCTCGGAGGGGCCGGAGCGGCAAGCGCGTCGACTGCCCTGGTGGCGTCCAGCCACGACTCTTCGGGGGCCAAGGTGCTGGCCGAGCTGGTGAGGCTGACGGCACCGACGAGCACGGCGACACCAGCCACGCGACCTCCTGGGAACTCGCGCGGTGGAGCAGCGTGTCGCCCTGTGTGCTCACCGCCGCGTCCCGTCTTCTTGGATCGGCTCTTCCTGTGTTGGCCCGGGAGGGTGCGTGGGGGTGCTTCCGCGATCTTGCGCCGTTTGCCTGCGCCGTTGTAGGCCGCGGCCGCGCCACCGGGCTCACCCGCGCGATGTCGCCCCAACTCCGCACCTTCCGTCGCCGACAACGCACCCTGCTCAGGCGACGAAGTGGTGGGTGCCCGTAACGGGGAAGAGCCGGGCACCCACCGTGGTGGAGGCCACCGCTCTCTACTATTCACCATAGTAGGATTGCCTCGGGCGATCCAGTCCGGCGTGTCGGACCGAGGGAGATCAGGAGGAGCAGCCGCGTGGAACCAGCGAAGGCAACCACCGATGGGCACGCGGCCATCAGGGTCGAGTGGTCTCGAAAAGACCAGTGGCGCACCGTCACCTGGATCGGTGTCCTCGGACTGGCGGCGGCCACCGCCATGGCTCTGTATGGACTGCCCCCGGTCGACCTCCACGGGCCACTGCACCGAATGGGCATCATGGACCCGTTGTGCGGAGGCACCAGAGCCGCGCGCTTTACCGCTCAGGGCAATCTTGCCGAAGCGTGGAAGTACAACCCCCTGGGGATTCTCGCGACGATCGCCGCAGGTGCCGCCGTTGCCAGGCTTGGCCTGGGGATCGTGGGACGCCGATGGCTCAACGTCCAGATTGCGTGGACGCCACGTCGTATCCGGATCGCACTAGCCGTGGCGGCGGTCGCCACCATCGCCCTCGAGATACGCCAGCAAGGGCGCGCGGACCTCCTGCTCAAGCCCTACTGAGACCTCGGCGCCGGAGTCGAGTAGTCACGCGATGAGACACCCGCAGCACCAAGCAGCTCCTGCCCTGGTTGTGCTCTTGTTACCCGTGAGGGCCGTGCACCCAGGGGTCCCCTCTGACGCACTGACCATCCCCATCCGGCGCGCGGAGGGTGTCTAGTTCAACCGCCCGCCGGATGGGGCTCTTGGGCACTCCGGCGGACGGCGGCTATCCCGAGACCGAGGAGGGTGAGACCGATGGCATAGATCGGGACGCCGGCGATGATCTGGCCTGCGTCCTGGCTTGGTTCGGCGCCGACGGGCAGGTACAGCTCCCGCGTCTCGGTGAGCGTCTCGACGTCGCCGGACTCCACGGGCAGCCACGCCTCGGCGCGTCGGCCATCGTAGGCGAGCTCGACGTAGACGAACCAGCGTCCGGGCTCGGTGACAGTGATCGTGCTGGCGTAGTTGCAGGGACCGTCGGGAGACAGCGGGGCGGCCACGGTGGTGCCGGCGCGGCGGGCGAGGAGCCGGAGCGGACGCGCGTGGTCGCAGTCGTCGTCGAGGCGCGCTTGCATCGCGATACGGCCCCGGCCGTCGCTGTGGGCGGAGAGGAGAAGGTCGGTGACCTTGGTGCCCTCGCCGGGGTCGTGGGCCACGGCCCGGTCGGCCGTGGCCGCAAGGACGGTGCTGGACGCGACGAGGAAGAGGGTCGCGGGCAAAGCGACGCGGGTCCAGCGGCGCGTGCCGAGCAGGATGAGTGCGCCCACAACAATGGCGGGTATCGCAGTGAGCGCGACCGCGTCGGGGGCTTGGCTGGCGAGACCCAGGGCGGAGGCGCCCCACGCGGCGGCCGCGGTGGCCGTGCCCGCGGCGGCGAGACGCTGGGCCTGGCCGCGCAGGGGCAGGTCGTAGGCGGCGAGACCGAGGACGGCGAGTGGCAGGTCAGGGGTGCTGCGTCCGAGGAGTGCGAGGATCGAGGCGATCATCAGCCGCAGGGCGGCGTAGGCCAGGACAGTGGTGGTGACGGGCGCGCGTAGAGGCACCACACGGTGGACCAGGCTGGCCACGACCAGGACGGCGACCAGGAGGATCGGCAGGTAGAGGGTCTCGCTGAACTGGGGGACGTCGGTCTCGTACTCGAAGACCACCGTCGAGGCGTTCGCCAGCAGTAGAGTGCCGGCTGCAGCGCGCAGAGCTCGTGCGCCGGGGGCGACACCGACCAGGGCGCCGAGCGCGATTGAGGTGGCGGCGAAGATCACCAGGACGTGCGGCGGGCTCCATGCGACGGAGTCCCGGCCGAAGGCCTGATGCCAGGCAGCGTCGATGGGCGCGGCTGCCAACGCAGCAGCTCCACCAAGGCATGCCGCCAGCACGGGGAGCTGCGCCGCGGCGCGGCGCGGAGAGCGCAAGATCATCAACACGCGGATTCCCCACGCGGCGATGGAGAGGCCCACAACGGCCATGGCACCGTAGAGCAGGAGATGGGCAGGGGTCCAAAAGCTGTCGCGGCCGATGTCGGTGTGCCAGGCCTCGTCCCAATAGGTGGCGAAGATGCCGACGCCGCCGGCGACGCAGACCGCCCACCCGAGCGGCGACGGGAGGTTGAGACTGGATCTGTTCGCATATGAGACGGACACATCTCAACTATGATCGTGGTATGTCTACGCGTCAAGGTGTCGTCGACCAGGCCCTGTTGGATGCGACTGCTGCAGCGATCGCTCGCTGGGGTCTGCACGAGCTGACGCTCGAGCGGGTGGCGTCCGAGGCGGGGATTTCACGCGCGACGATCTACCGACGTGGCGTCACTCGTGAGGATCTGATCGGTGCGGTGACGGCCGAGGCCGCCGACACCTACACCAGGGCGATGCTGCCCGCATTGGCGCAGTCGGGAACCGCTGCTGAGCGCCTTCGGATCGCTCTTGGCGCGCTGTGTGCGACCGCTGACCAGCACCTGCATGTCCTCGCTGGCTTCTTCCTCGCCGGCGGCGAGGTTTTCCATCAGCCCGGGCCCGACGCCATGGTGGTGGAGGTGTTCGCCGAGCCGTTCGAACGACTGCTACGCGATGGCGCCGTGGACGGCAGCCTTCGCCATCTCTCCCCCACGATCACCGCGACGGTGTTGTTCAACCTGGTCGGATGGGGGTACATCCATCTCCGCGCAGCCCACGGCTGGGGCGCTTCCATCACGGCCGAAGCGATCATCGACCTGGTCCTCCACGGAGCCCTCGGCCCTGCCTCCCACCAGCGCGTGACCACCCTCACGGAGTAGCATTCAGTTCCCTTTCAACCTAGCCATGCTGGAAGTCGCCCCCTCCGCCTAAGCGCGCCGCCCCCACGGGCCCTGTCAGGCGTCCACACGCTCGAGCCAGCCTTCTTGACCGCCCCGACCACGAAGCGGCCAGTACACCTGCCCGGGAGAAATGTCGGGTAGCGGTCAGTGGCCCGCGACGGAGCCGGCGAAGGCATCCCACACCGGTCCGGCGAGAACGCCGATCGCAATGCTTGCCGTTGCCCCGATCAGGATCACGGCACTCACCGAGCGAGACGTGGCGCCCGCATGCTGGTGTGCGCCCTCTGGCTGCGTGTCCGTACCGCTGGCCGACGCGCTGATCACTGATCCAGCCGGGTCAGGCCGTTTGTTGTGGGTCGCCGCCGAGTGCTCCAGGTCTGTCGTTGAGGATCCCGCGTCTTGCGCAGCCCTCGCGGTGCCGTGGCCGCCGTGATCGCTCGGGTCGGGCTGGCTGAGGTGTCGGTGGCTGGAGTGTTGCATGTGGTGGGAACTCTGATCTGAGTGCTCGGCGTGATCGGGCTGTGCTGCGGGGGCGAGGGTTTCTGGTTGGCCCGACGCACGAGCTGTCTCGGACCCAGCGACGTCGGACCGAGTGGTGTCGGACGTGGTGAAGGTCGGGATGATCCAGCGCAGGTAGTAGTACAGGCTGGCTACCGAGTTGGCGAGTACGGCGAGGGCTAGCCAGGCGAGTCCGCCGTCCCAGGCTGCTGAAGCGGTGGTCAGCTTGCCCACGAAGATGGCAGTCGGCGGGGTGCCGACCAGGCCGAGCAGCGCGATCAGGAGCGCGATCGCCAGGGCGGGTCTCGTCGAGATCATTCCGCGGTAGTCGTTCAGCGTGCGTCGGTTCGGGCAGGCGGCGATGACGGCGAAGGCGGTGGTGTTGGTGACGGCGTAGGCGGTGAGGAAGAGAAGCATTGAGGGAGCCGCGAGGTCGCTGTGCCCGGCGACGGCGACCGGCACGAGGGCGTAGCCGACCTGGCTGACGGTCGACCATCCCAGCAGTCGACGAGGATCGTCCTGGCCGAAGGCGGCGAGGTTGCCTAGCGTCATGGAGGCGGTGGCGATGAGGGCGATCAGGACGGGCCACTCGAGGGTGTCGGGCAGCAGGGTCACGAGGCGGTAGGTGGCGATCACCGCGCCGATCTTGGGGACGGTGGTCAGGAACGCGGCGGCGGTGGTGGTGCTGCCTTGGGTGGCGTCGGGGACCCAGAAGTGTCCTGGGACGCCGCCGGCCTTGAACATCAGTCCGCCCAGGACCGCGATGGTGCCGAACGCCACGGCGGCAGTGGGGGCGGTCGCGAGGCGGTCGGGGAGGTCGGTGTAGGCGGTGGTGTTGGTCAGCCCGTAGAGCACGACGACGCCGAGCATCAGCCCGATACCCAGCAGGGCTCCGATCAGGTAGGTCTTCATGGCCGCCTCGGCGGACCGGGCGGTGCGGCCGAGGCCGATCAGACCGTAGAGGGGTATCGAGGCAAGCAGGTATCCGGTGATGAGGATCAGGAGGTCGTTGGCGCCGACGAGCACGATGGCGCCCAGAGCGCTGAGCAGGATCAGGCTGTAGGTCTCCGATTCACGGGGATCGCCGGAAAGCTCGTCGGTGCCGAGCAGGATGACGAGGCCGGTTGCGGCGACGATGATCAGTCGCGCTCCCCCGGTGAGCGTGTCGACGGTGAAGGTGCCGTCGAACGCGGACAGGGTTTCGCCGGCGAAGTCGAACGCGGCGGCGACCGCGGCGGCGACCAACGCCGTCAGAGCCGCGATGCGGGCTACCCACTGGCGCTGTCGGGGCAGGAATGATCCGCCGAGCAGGCAGACCACTGCGCCGCCCAGGAGCAGGATCTCGGGGAGCAGCGCACCGGGCTGCATCATCCCCATGTCCATTCCCATGCCGCCATCGGTTTCCGAGCCCGTCCCCGAACCCATCGCGGTCCTCGAGTTGAGGGCGGCGCCGACGAGCAGCGCGACGCCGCCCCCATCTGCTCCAACCATGGCCTACCTCCCGACCAGGTCGACGATCGTCTGCGCGGCCGGTTCGATGACGTCGAGCAGCGGCCGGGGAATGATGCCGAAGACGACTGCGAGGACCATCAGGCCGCCTGCGGACCACAGCTCGGCCGGTCGCAGGTCGGCGAACCCGCTCGTCTTGCCCTGCGCCGGGCCGGTGAAGATCAGCTGGTAGGCGCGGAGGAACAGCCCTGCGGTGAGCAGGATCCCTACGACCGCCACCGCGGTCACCGGGGCGACGGCGATGCTGCCGGTGAAGATCTGGAACTCGGCGATGAACCCGGTGAAACCGGGCAGCCCGAGCGAGGCGAACGCGGCGAGGACGAACAGCATCGACAGCCGTGGCGCCGGGCCCGCCAGGCCGCCGTAGGCATGGAGGTCGTAGGTGCCGGCGCGGTCGCGGAAGACCCCGGCGAGGAGGAACAGAGCCGCGGTGATCAGGCCGTGGGAGACCATCTGGTAGACCGCGCCGGTCACCGCGGTCTCGCGCACCGCGCTCGTGCTACCGCCGATGAGTCCCGCTGTCCCCAGACCGAGCACGACGTAGCCCATGTGGTTGATCGAGGTGTAGGCGATCATCCTCTTCAGATCGGTCTGGGCCAGCGCGACGAGGGCGCCATAGATCACCGAGACGATGCCGACGGTGATGATCACCCAGGCCCAGGCCTGCCAGGCGTCGGGCAGCATCGGCATCGCGACCCGGACGAACCCGTAGGTGCCCAGCTTCAGCATCACCCCGGCCAGGACGGCGGAGCCCGTGGCCGGGGCGTCGGTGTGCGCGGGCGGCAGCCAGGTGTGGAACGGGACCGTGGGGGTCTTGACCGCGAGACCCACCAGAATGGCCGCCAGCACCAGCCCCCCGGTAACTCCCTGGCCTTGAAGCGGAGCCTGCGCGGCGAGGTCGACCATGTCGAAGGTGTGCGGGTCGGCGGCAATGTAGAGGCCGATGAATCCCAGCAGCAACGCCAGGGACCCGAGGAAGGTGTAGAGGAAGAACTTCAATGCCGAGCGACGGTTGTCGCCGTGACCCCACCCGGCGATCACGAAGTACATGCCGACGATCGAGAGGTCGAAGAACACGAAGAACACGATCAGGTCCTGTGCGGCGAACACGCCCATGCAGGTCGTCTGCATGAACAAGAACAGCGCAGAGTTCACCCGAGCCCGACCACCACCGGCGCCGCGCCCGCGAACGTCCCCGCGACCGCCGGTTGCCGCAATACCCGGTGTCGCAGTACCCGGTGTCGCCGTTCCTGTTGTCGCCGTTCCTGTTGCGGCGACGCGCTCCCGAGTCGCGTGTGCGACCTCGGGCTCGGGGGTCCGGCGGGTGGAAGCGGTCGAGTACACGGCGCAGGCCAAGAACACCACGGCCGTCATCGCAAGCAACGGCAGGGAGAGCCCGTCGATGCCGAGGTGGTAGCTGCTGTTGACTCCGGGAATCCACTCGACCTGTTCCTCGAACGCCAGCGTGCCCGCGGCGGGCGTCTCGTAGACCGACCACATGCCGAGGATCAAGGCGAGCTCGACAGTCGTAGCCGCGACGAACACCCACCTCGAGGCAGCACCGGACAACGCCGGGGCGGCCACCAGGACCAGGGCGACCACCAGGGGCCACCAGACGATGAGACTCAGCATGAGGGCACCTTCGACTTCATCCGATCACGACCAAGAGGATCAGGCCGACCAGCAGCAGCGCGGCGGCCTGTGCGTAGTACTCATGGAGTTGCCCGGTCTGCGGGCGGCGCGCCAGCTCCCCCAGCCGGCGCATCGCACGACCGAACGACTCGACCAACCCGTCGACCCGGCGCACGTCGAGGGCGCTCATCCGGTCCGCGAGCCGCAGCGTCGCCTGCGCGCTGGCGTCGATTCCACGGTCCAGGACGCGTGTGTCGAACGCAGCGAGGAGATTCGCTAGCCGCAGCGTGGGGGCCACTAGTGCGCGGCGTGTCCAATGCTCCAGCCGGAACCACTCCCCCACCCAGCTCGACAGCCGAGCAGCTGACGCTCCGTCTAGGGGTCCGGCCTCCGGTCGAGCTTGGGATCCAAACTGGGGTCCGTCCTCGGATCCGGGCTGCCGCTTCTGCAGATGGGCGCGCGGCGCGACTCCAGGGTGCACCGCGCGGCTGGCGGAACGACGCCTGCGCCAACCGGCGAGGACCATGGCACCGAGCACGGCGAGAGCCACCGCACCCGAGACAGCCAGCTCGGCGACGCTGGGACCCGGCACGCCGGGCTCATCCAGCTGCTCACGCAGCCACTGGCCCGGGGGCAGCAGTACCACCAGCCCGAGCACGGCTGCACCCAACGCAAGGGGCGGCACCGCCGTCCACGTCGCTGCGGCAATCCGACCAGACGCCGGCGAAACGACGTCGGGGGCCATCGCTCCAACGCCAGGGACAGCGGGCGGTGCACTCAACTGGGCACTCAACTGTGCAAGGCGCTGCTCAGGGGGCTGTGCGTCGGAGTCTGCGCCCGTGCCGGCTCTCGCGCTCGCGCTCGCGGTCGCCCGGTCGGTCGCGGGGGTGGTCGCGGGGGTGGTCGCGGGAGTGG